>CAYVLG010000102.1:0-4823 GCA_964452345.1 uncultured Lachnospiraceae bacterium | reverse complement strand
TATCTCCTGTTTGACGATAAAGCTGCACGGAATGCAATTTTGTTGTGATTTCATGTGGACAATAGCGTTTATTTGTGGTATAATTACTCATGAAGTGATCGAGTCCTTTCTGTTTGGTGAGTTGTGGTGATTCTATTTTAACAGAACTCGGTCACTTTGTCTATTCTTTTTCGCTTTCGGTCTCACATCTATTGTAAAACTACACTACTTTTTATTTTTACTATTGACAATTTGCTTATTTTGAGTTATAATATTAGGTGAATATTTGTGTATTGGAGGTTTAATACAAATGAAAAAGCTTCTTGCCCTTGCTCTTGCCGCAATTTTGGCATTGAGTATCGTGGGTTGCTCTGACAGTGAAGAAAATGACGATTACTCGCAAAACAATTCAAACGTTGCGAACGAGGTGCTTGTATACGAGAATTTTGAATATGCCGTAAACGACAGCGGTAATTTCGAAATAGTCGGATATACATATACAGGCGTCGAAAGCATCAGCATTGAGGTTCCTTCCTCGATTGACGGCCGTCCCGTAACGGGAATCGGTAACGAGGCTTTCAAGTCCGTAACGACAATGTCCGAAATCAAAATTCCCGACTCGATAGAGTACATCGGCAATTTTGCATTCGACAGCTGCACCGGTCTCACATCGGTTACGTTGCCCGATTCGGTAAAAACCGTCGGCATAGGCGCATTTTGGGGCTGCAGCAAAATGACTTCGCTCACGCTTTCCGCAAATCTTGTTGAAATAGGCAATTACGCATTCTGGGATTGCGAAAAGCTCGGTTCCATAGTGCTTCCCGAGACGCTCAAGACAATCGGTGACGGTGCATTTTGGAACTGCCAGTCTCTCACTGCCGTTTCTATACCGGACAGTGTTAAAACCATGGGTATGGGCGCATTTATCTACTGCAACGCTCTCACGCAGGCGTCATTTCTTTCGGCAAGCGTTGAAATCGGAGACGGCGCATTTGACTATTGCTCCGAATCTCTTATAATTGTCGGTTCTTCCGACGACTGCACGGCAAAAACCTTTGCCGTAGATAACGGTATAACCTTTAAGCTCTTTTCAGACGTTAATTAAGCTAAAGTTCTAACCGCCGTTTCAATTTGAATATTTATATGCCCCCAAAAGTTAAACACTTTTGGGGGCATATAATTTTTATATCTACAGCTCCAATTCCATAATCGAATATTCAAACGGATAACTGCCGTCCTTGGCGGTACACACCGTTTTGAAGCCATTACTTTTATAGAAATCCATAAGACCGCGGTTTTCCGTTATCATAAGCAGCGTCAGCTTTTTTCCGCCGTACTGCGCGGCTTTTTCGCGGCAATGAGCAACAAGCGCACGACCTATTCCGAGCTTTTGATACTGCGGGAGAACGGCAAACCGCCTGAATGCATACACTCCGTTTTCCAACTTTTCCAGCTGTACGTACCCCGCTATTTTACCGTCCGCGCACGCGGCATACATATGCACGCCTCTTTTTTTAGCTGCACGAAGCTCGTCCATAGTCATATACGCCCCGCTGGCGGGATACGTCTCCTGCGTATAGCCGAAACGCTTTGCGCTCTCTCCGAAAGCCGCGCGTATTGTAGCAAGGCATTCGGGAAGCTGATATTCCTCAACCGAACGTATTTCATATTCAAGCATAAAAATCTCCTTCAATCCAATTCGTCGAGAGTTTTTGAAAAAGAGGAAATAAAGCGGTCGTAAAAATATTTAACCTCGTCAAGATAAAAATATGCCTCAACCTCTTTTTTCAATGCCTGCTCCGCCTTTGCAAATTCCCTGTTTCCGCTTTTCAGTTCCTCAATGCACTTTACGTATGCGGATATTTTATCCGCCGCCTTTACCAAAATATGCTCATAGCTGTCCGAATTCTGCGCTATAAGCGGCTTATACTCACTCTGCAGCTCCTCGGGAAGCATTGTAAGCAGCTTTGCGGCGGCAACCGCCTCAATGCTTTTGTAGGCATCGCGTATCTCGGGATTGTAATATTTTATCGGCGTCGGAAGATCTCCGGTGATAACCTCCGCGCTTTCGTGGTAAAGAGCCAGCACGGCAACGCGCTCCGCGTTTACTTCCCTGCCGTACAGCTTGTCTGCTATAACCGCAAGCGCGTGCGCAATCTGAGCGGTCTGAGCCGAATGCTCGGCAATATTTTCCTCCGTCACCGCCTTCATAAGACTCCAGCGCTTTATAAGCTTCATACGCGACATATATGCAAAAAAATTATACATTCTATCCTCTTATACCGTTACAGGGACGGGCATTGCCCGTCCCTGCGGCTTTATTATTCGTTTTCTTCCTTTTCAACAACTGCAATTCCCAGCTCGCCGAGAGCCTTTGCGTCAGGCTCCGAGGGGCACCTTGTCATAAGCTCGGAGGCATTTTGAACCTTCGGAAAGGCAATAACGTCTCTTATGTCCTCAAGTCCGAGAAGAAGCGTTACCAAACGGTCAAAGCCAAATGCCAAACCGCCGTGCGGAGGAACTCCGTATTTGAAGGCATCAAGCAAATATCCGAATTTTTCTTTTGCCTCTTCATCGGAAAGCCCAAGAACCGAGAACATCTTCTTCTGAATTTCGCTGTCGTGTATTCTTATCGAGCCTCCGCCAAGCTCCGTACCGTTAAGCACTATATCGTACGCCTTGGCGCGTACTCTGCCGGGATCGCTGTCGAGATATTCCAAATCTTCGTCCATAGGCGACGTGAAAGGATGGTGCATAGCGTAGAAGCGATCGTCCTCCTCGCTGTATTCAAGCAGCGGGAATTCCGTAACCCACAGGAACTTGAAATCGAACGGGTCGAGAATATTCATTCTCTTCGCGCATTCACAGCGCAATGCACCGAGCGCGTCGAATACAACTTTATTTTTATCGGCGACGATGAGCACGAGGTCTCCCGCCTCCGCTTTCATCGTCGTCTTAATAGCCTCGTTTTCCTCATCCGTCAGGAATTTTGCATACGAAGAAGAAATTTCTCCGTTCTCCGACCATTTAAGCCAAGCAAGTCCCTTTGCACGGTAGGATTTTACAAATTCGACAAGCGAATCTATCTCCTTACGCGAGAAATGAGCTCCGCCCTTTACGTTTATTCCTCTTACGGATCCGCCCGCCTCAACGGCTCCCGCAAATACCTTGAAGCCGCAGCCGGCAACGCATTTTGAAAGGTCGGTAAGCTCGAATCCGAAGCGCACGTCGGGTTTATCGGAGCCGAAACGTTCCATCGCCTCGGCATACGGCATACGAACGAAGTCTCCCTCAAGCTCCTTGCCGATAAATTCCTTCATAACCTTTTTGATAAAGCCCTCGTGCATTTTCATTACGTCATCCGCCGTAACGAAGGACATCTCGGTATCTATCTGCGTAAATTCCGGCTGTCTGTCCGCACGTAAGTCCTCATCTCTGAAGCAACGCGCAATCTGAAAATAGCGGTCGAAGCCCGAAACCATCAACAGCTGCTTATAAAGCTGCGGAGACTGCGGAAGCGCGTAAAATTTACCCTTATGCACTCTCGAGGGCACGAGATAATCGCGCGCTCCCTCGGGCGTGGGCTTGCAAAGATTCGGTGTTTCGATATCGATAAAGCCGTTTTCGGCGTAATAATCGCGTGCAATTTTGGATATACGAGAGCGGGCTATAATGTTTCTCTGCATATCGGGACGGCGGAGATCAAGATAACGGTGACGCAGGCGAAGCTCGGCATTTACATTGCTGTTTTCCACTATCTCAAACGGAGGCGTCTCCGAGGCGGAAAGCACCTTCAGCTCGTCTACGGCAATTTCGATTTCACCTGTAAGAAGATTTTTATTTACGGCTCCCTCTCCGCGGCGGCGTACCGTACCTTTTGCGCACAAAACGTATTCGGCGCGTATACCGAAAGCAAGGTCGAATATACTCTTGTCCGTTTTTTCGTCAAACGCAAGCTGTACTATTCCCGTGCGGTCGCGCAAATCTATAAATATCAGCGAGCCGAGGTCTCTCTGTTTTTGAGCCCAGCCCATAACACATACACGTTCTCCGACGTTTTCGGCGGAAAGAGCCGCACACATATTTGTTCTTTTGTCGTTTTCTTTAAGTAATTCTGCCATTTTATGTTTTCCGTTTCCTTAAAAATTATATAACCTGTCCGTCCTTATTGAACAGCGGAAGCTTTTCGAGATATATCAAATCCTTTCTGTTCTGAGCGTCTCCCTCGGCAAGAATCGTCATTTTGCCGCAAACGTTTCCTCCCGCCATTTTGACAAGGTGCTCGATTGCCGCCAAAGATTCTCCCGTTGAAATAACGTCGTCGACGATAAGTATTTTTTTGCCCTTTATCATTTCCGCATCGGCAGTATCGAGGAACAGCTTCTGATCCTTCGCCGTGGTTATCGAATGAAGATCCGCCTCAAAAACTCCCGTCATATAGAGCTTTGCCGCTTTTCTTGCAAGAAAATATTTTTGGTTGCCCGCAAGACGTGCCATTTCGTGAACAAGCGGAATTCCCTTTGCCTCGGCGGATATCATATAATCGTATTCGGGGGCTTTGGCAAGAAGCTCCTTTGCGCACGCCGTCGTAAGCTCGGGATCGCCGAATATAACGAAAGCACCGATCATAAGCTCGTCGCTTATGGGACACAGCGGAAGATGACGTTCCAGTCCCGCAATAGTCATTGTGTAATACATCTGTGACATAATAAAACTCCGATATATAATAAAATTAAGATGGATTATTCCTCATCTTTATATTATACACAATAATTCGCGGCTTGTCAAGTAGAAAAACGATATTTAACGTCAATTCGAGATCTTATACTTTCTGCAAACGTAAG
>CAYVLG010000101.1:0-4835 GCA_964452345.1 uncultured Lachnospiraceae bacterium | reverse complement strand
ATAGACAATAATAGTTTAGCACATGCAACCGATACGATATACTTTATGCGGGAAAACAATGATGTCATTCCGTTCGCTGTCTCGAAACCGAATCGAAGTTTTTGCTTTCCGATGTGCGGTACTCCGTATCTGCCAAATCGCAAAATTCTTTAATGAGATCGATTTCTTTTGGATCATACGGGTGGTGGTTCGGACGGTAGAGATCGTGAAACCATTTGGTAAAGTCCACGTCGGGCAGAATGCCATCGGCGTATTTTCGCCAAATGCTTTCCCAAGGTTCGTAAGTCTGGTATTTACCCGCCACAAAGCCCCAATTGTAACAACCGATTTTTTCCAAATAAAATAGCGGAAACAGGGAAAATACGTCATTGTGTAAGCAACGTGCCAACCATTCGGTGTTCAAAATCGGACGCCCCTCTTTTTTCAGGCGTTTGATGATTTTTATATGTTCGTTATAATCCAGGTAACAATGATAGGAGACGATATCCGAATGATCCAGCGCATATTGTTCCACTTCGTTTAACGGAATGCTCTCATCTCCCCGCATTGTAAATACGCCCGCCGTCAGCGGTTGGGAGGGATTGACGGCGCGTACCGTTTCAAACATTTTTTTTAGGTTTGGCAGCGTGATGTTCTGCCTGTGGCTGTTTCCGGGTTCATTGTAAATATCCCAAATGCAAACGCGTTCATCGTTGCGGTATTCGGTCACGATTTCGCGCACCATTCGAAAATAGTCATCTCTTGTTTCGTCGTTGTCAAGATAAAAGTGGGGTGCCGGTTCCGAATGCGTACCGTGTGGAGAACGCTTTCTGCCGCCGTGGTAGCCCCAATCGTATGTTTGCTCGCCGATGTACGGTTTTTTCCAACCGTCTGTTTTGGGCGGCATACAGTCGTTGGCAAGAATAATCATACAGGAGAGTCCGTATTGCGCGCAAAGGGAAAGGTAACGGTCAAATCGTTTCATAAAACCGTCGTGTTCTTCCTTCCAAACCACGTATTCGGGAAACAGACGGACGGTGTTAAAGCCTGTTTCCCGCATCAATTTCAATTCCTCCTCCGTGGTTCGGAAACGTTCCTCAAACCCCAATTCCTGCCACTGATCGACGCGGTTGGCACAATCCGCGCTCATGTAATTGCAACCTCTGAACCAAGGACGGCTGTTATACCATTCCCAAGCTTTTTCTTTTGACCATCTCGTTGAACCGATTGAACTCATAAAAAATTCCTCCTTTTTTCGTATCGTTTCCGATATTACTTGTTATGATATTATTATAGCAAATATACGCTTGACAAACAAGCAAAAATATGATAATATTATGCCGAAAGGTTAGATGGAAGGACAATGGCAATGATGAAATATCAAAATGAGAATTTTAACGGAGTGTTGGATTTCCGAAGCAAATTTCATAAAAACTGGCGTGTGGAACCGCATCTCCATGAGTACAGCGAGATTCTGTATTGTCAAAAAGGTGAGGGAGATGTTTTGGTCAACGGACGAAGTGTCAGACTCTGTGCCGATGAGTTTGTTTGGCTGCCGCCGAATTATGTTCATCAATATGTGTTTTCGGACGCAGAACTTGTTTGTGCAGTCTTCTCCAACGATTTTATTCCTTTGTTTTTCTCCGAAACGGGCGGAAAACGGTTGCATGTTTCGGCAATTCCGGCAGGGGAATTATCCTTTTGTTTGGCAGGATTGTATCGGCTGGAAAAGGAGCAACGTCCGAAAATTTGCGGTATTTTGAATTTGATTGTCCAAAAGGTGATCGACTGTTCTCATTGGGAAGAAGCCGGTTGCACGGACGGCATTTTATTTCAAAAAGTTATTACATATCTTTCCGAGCATTACACGGAGGAGATCAAACTTTCCCGCCTTGCCGCATTGTTCGGATATAACGAAAAATATTTATCCCACGCCCTGCATTCTTTGACCGGCGTACATTATTCGCGGTTATTGGCACTTTATCGGATTGAACACGCCAAGAAATTGTTGGCGCAACAACCGCAAAAAAGCGTTACAACCATTGCGTTGGAAAGTGGTTTTTCCGCCGTCAATACTTTTAACAGAGCATTTTTCAGGCATACGGGAATGACGCCTCGGCAATACCGCCGTGCTTGTAAATAAACATAACGAAGAAAATAATCGAAGAACGAAAAAACAAAGGTTCTTCTCCGCAAAATGATATGCCCTCCGAAAGTGTCTGTCTTTCGGAGGGCATATCATTTATTGGTGTCTTCAGACGTGGAAGAATAATAACGGTGCACAATTAAATAGCTATAAATTTTTTGTCAAAAGCTATTGACTTAATATTTTTAAGTGGTATAATATTAATCGGTGATGTTTTGAATTTTACAAACGGATTACCGCACGGAATATATGAAAGGGCAGGGCGCTTTATAGAGTGCGCCGCAACTTTGAAGATGAGTGAAAAAGCAATCGGTACCGCACGTAAGGGCGGGTCGTATTTTAAGCGCATAATGCTGTTTTCGATTCCGCTTATGCTTACGGGAATTTTGCAGGCGTTTTATAACGCGGCGGATCTTATCGTTGTAGGACGTTTCGACGGCGAATCGGCACTTGCCGCAGTCGGTGCAACGGGTTCTCTGACAAGCTTGATACTCGGAACGTTTACGGGACTTGCCGTCGGTTCCGGCGTCAGCGTGGCTCATGCCGTCGGAGCAAAGAATGACAAAGACATAAGCGAAATATTACATACCTCCGTTATCGTTGCCTCGGTGCTCGGCGCGGCGGTCGCGGTTATAGGATTTTTTCTTGCTCCGGAGATTCTCGTGCTTATGGACACTCCCGCCGACGTGCTCGACAAAGCGTCGCTGTACGTCAAAATAATATTTATAGGCTCGCCGTTTTCGATGCTGTACAATTACTGCGCGTACATGCTTCGCTCCTCCGGAGACTCCAAACGTCCTCTTATCTTTTTGATTATTTCCGGAATGGTAAACGTTGTTCTGAACGTGATATTCGTCGCCGTATTTCATATGGGTGTCGCGGGTGTTGCAATAGCAACCATAGTTTCACAGCTGGTTTCCTCCGTTTTGATATTGAGACATTTTATCCGTCTGGACGGTCCTCTGCATTTTTCATTCAAACACCTGAAAATAAGCAAAAGCAAGCTTAAGAAAATACTCGTTATAGGTATACCTTCAGGTATCCAGGGCTCTTTGTTCTCACTGTCCAACGTAATAATTCAATCCTCGATAAACAGCTTCGGTTCGACGGTAATGGCGGGAAGCACCGCCGCTTCAAATATAGAGGGCTTCTATTATCAGGCGTATCATGCGTTTTACGACAGTACGCTTACCTTTGTCGGTCAGAGCGTCGGCGCGAAAAAATTCAAGGAAATAAAAAAGATAATAATGTCGACGGTGCTTTGCCTCTTGGCGTCGGGTGCCGTGCTTATATCAATAGCCCTTATATTCAAGCATACATTTATCGGTTTTTATATAGTAGACAGTCCCGCGGCATACGATGCGGCATCGGCAAGATATTTCCTTGTAATTTTCCAGGTTATGTGCGGTTTTATGGAAATGTCAAGCGGTGCTTTGCGCGGTATGGGACGCTCCGTACTGTCGTCGGTCATTTCGCTTTTGTTTGCCTGCGCTCTGCGTATCGTGTGGATTGCTACCGTATTCAAAGTTTGGAATACGCCGATGTGTGTATATATCACGTATCCGATTTCGTGGATACTGACGGCGGCGGTAAGTTTTGTATTTGTCGTGTTTGCCGTAAGAAAAGAGATTAAGCTTCAAAAAATTCTTTCGGTAAATGAAAGTATAGCTGTTGAAGTGTAGAAAACGGGACGGTCAAAACGACCGTCCCGTTTTATCTTTTATCAGTATCTTCTGTTGTAGGTACCGCTGTTATAGTTTGTATTGTAATTGTTATTATAGTTATTATTGTTATTATTGTTTCCGCCGTTATTGCCGCCGTTTCCTCCGCCGTTCTTGTTCTTCTTTACGGCTTTGACGATAAGCACTATTGCCACGGCGAGAAGTATCAGACATACAACGACCGTCATTATATCCGACATTGACAGGGTCTTGCCGAGAACGTCTTCCGCTTCATCGACGACTATTACCATCGTAATGCCCGTAGCCTCCGTAAATTCAGCGAGAGCGTCGTCGACGGTTGCCGCGGTAATGCTCATATTTTCGGTTCTGTCCGTCAGGTGAGAGGTTACGTCTCCGTGCTCGCTTTTGCAGGAGGAGAGATAGCTGCCGTCAAGCTTCAGTTCTTCGATATTTTCCTGCATTGTATATACGACGCCCGCAAGGTCTTTGGAGAGCGAATATTTATAGTTTACCTGGTTGATATTTGACTGCATAGCCTTTCCGAGGGAGGAGGCGTCTCCCCCGAACAGGTTGTTGATTTTTGTGTTTACGTGGTCGCCGACAAAAGCTATATACGCATAGTCGTAATATTCCTGATCTTCGATGGCGACGACGAGCAGAATGTGGTCCTCGTAGTCGTCCGCACTTCCGAACTCTGCCGCGTATTGAGCGTCGGCATAATCCTGCATGGTTTCTTCATCGCGGATTATCTGACCGCCCTGTACTACGTTTGAAAACGCAGAGCCGACGGTTGAAAAGAGAACGACGACGACGAGCAGGATTATAATGAACGGGAGCATAAGCATTCCCAAAAGACCTCCGAGACAGCCGCCTCCGTAGCCGTATCTCGGTCCCCAAAATCCGAAGCCTCGTCTCGGCGGCGGTCTGTGTCCCCAGCCTCCGGGTCCTCCCGGACCGCCGAAGCCTCCGCCGCGCGGTCCGCCTCCTCCGAAGCCGCCGCCTCCGCCGCCTCCAAAGCCTCTTCCGCC
>CAYVLG010000100.1:0-4837 GCA_964452345.1 uncultured Lachnospiraceae bacterium | reverse complement strand
GGTACCGACGCCAATAACAATAATGTAGCATATAAGATATCCAGCCGTTCACAGGACGGACAAATTGCTACTGTTGATGACGGGCAGTGGCAGACGGCGGTTATTGATATGAGCACGATACAATTTGAAGAGCAGCAATATGACAAAACCAATTATCCCGGTGTACGCGCAGGGGGCGGCAAGTCTTGGGGAGACTATACATACAGTCAACTTTCCATACTTCCTTTCGGCTGGAACAGACCCGAAGGCGCAAGCTTCGACTTGGAGTACGTAGCTTTCTTCAAGACCGAGGAAGAGGCAAAGGCGTATGCGGGAATGCCCGTTTACGAGGATAACGCCGAGGGTTATACCTATGACGCGGCACGCCTTGAGCTTGTATATAAGATGAATGAAACCGCTTCGATAAACGCGGTCGTTAAAGCAAATGCCGACGAAAGCTATGTAACATTCACTTCAAACAATACAAGCGGCAGCAAAGCGGCAAGACTTTATATCCCTCTCGGAGAAGGTTTTGACGTTGAAACGCAGAAATATTTTGCAATAAAGTACAGATATAACGATAACAAGCTTCTTGCCGATATGCAGCTTATGCGTGATATTAAGTCCGACGCTTCCAATCCTCTTTCAAGAGTAAAGGACGGTTCGTTTAATACCGTTACGGACGGCGACGGCTGGCAGACGATTGTAATCGACCTTACCGCGGTTGAATTTGACAACGATTTGTTTGTAGGTAAGACATGGTCGGAGTATGCGCTCGATGGTATATATCTTATGCCTTGGGGCGGTGTGGCTACAAACGGCGCGACGGTCGACATTGCAGTTCTCGGATTTTCCGATACTGAAAATAACGCAAGAGCCATTGTCGGACTTGAGCCTTTGAGCGAAGAGGAAAACAATACTCCCGCTGACGGTAATAACGGTGATAACGGCAACGGAGTGACTGCAGATACGGCAGCTCCCGACAGCGACACGAATACGGATACCGATACCGACGTGACGGAAGAGAAAAAGAAGGGCTGCGGCTCATCTCTCGCTCTCGGAGGCGTAGCAGCGGTAATTTCCGTAAGTGCGGCGGCTGTAACGCTTTTCAGAAAGAAGAAATTTGATTGCTAATTGAATAACGGCAAAGGAGAATATTAAGTCTTATTGATGTTAATATTCTCCTTTTGCCCGATTTGGAAAGGATAGGAATGAGCACTGATTTTATTTGGGGCGCGCAATATTACAGAGCACCCACACCCGACAGAAAATTTTGGAGGCAGGATCTTGCCGATATGAAGGCACTCGG
Organism: uncultured Lachnospiraceae bacterium; assembly: GCA_964452345.1. Lineage (GTDB taxonomy): Bacteria > Bacillota > Clostridia > Oscillospirales > CAG-272 > HGM12713. The sequence goes on along the minus strand of CAYVLG010000100.1, from coordinate 3,549 downwards.
CTTTACCGATATAAAATATTGGGTTCAGTGGCGGTGGTCGCATAGAGGCGAGAATGAATTTTACTTTGACGATATAGATGAGCTGATGGATTTGGCGCATGAGTTCGGATTGCGTGTTACGCTCAATATAATATGTGACGTAACGCCCGTATGGTTCCTTGATAAGTATCCCGAGGCAAAGCAAATTTTGACGGACGGAAGTGCGGTTATGCCGTATGCCTCGGCATGCAGACAGATAGGCGGAATGCCTGGACCGTGTTATAACCATGAGCAGGGAATAATAGAAAGACAGAAATTTTTGACCGAGGTTGTAAAGAGATATGTATCTCACCCTGCAATGTATATGTGGGACGTGTGGAACGAACCCGAGCAGTGTCACAAATACCGCAGACCTTCGGACGAAACGCTTACCTGTTACTGTCCTGCCTGCCGAAAAAAGTTTTCCGAATGGCTGAAAGCGAAATACGGAAATATATCCTCGTTGAACGAAAAATGGGGCAGGTGTTACCGCCGCTTTGATGAAATTGAGCTGCCGCAAAATCCTCATACCTTCGGAGATTTTCTCGATTTCAGAGAATTTCATCTTGATACTATGACAAACGAGGCAAAACGGCGGCTTGATACAGTTCGCAAATATGATAAAAAACATAAGGCTTATTTGCACGTAGTGCCGAATAATTCCCGTATATTTAACGCGGTTACGGGCGTTGACGACTTTGCTCTTTCGCGTGAATGCGATGTTTTTGCGTCAACAAATTTTGCAAAGCCGATATGGAGTATTTTGACCTGTTCCGCGGCGAACGGAAAGCCTGCTTACAATGTTGAGTGTCATATAGGCAGCGGTTCTACAAAAATGCACCCCAAGCATATTACTCTCTCCGATATGGTTCGCGATTTCGCTCCGCAGCTCGGTATGGGTATAAGAGGCTTTATGTTCTGGCAGTATCATGCCGAACTCTTGGGAATTGAAGCCCCTGCGTGGGGTGTTGCCAAGCCCGACGGAACGATTGGAAGTATAGGCGAGGCGGCAGAAAAATTCTACTCACGGTTAAAGCCGTATCTGCCTGCCGTACTTGACGGAAATACGCCGAAAGCACAAATTGCAATATGGAAGGGCAGAAAAAACGAATTGCTCTCATATGCAATAAACGGACAATTGTCAGGCTTTGCGGACAGTGTAGAAGCATATGTTAATGCGCTTTACAGAAATAATTACAACTGTAAAATAATTGATGACGCTATGCTGAAAAACGGCGGTCTTGACGGAATAAAACTTTTGATATTACCGACGCCGTATGAATTTGATAAAGAACTTGCTTTGGCGGCGGACGCATTTGTCCGAAGCGGCGGAACGGTTTTGTGCGAAGCACATCTCGGCGGATATGACGCGGATATTAACCGTCATTCCGAGGTGATGCCGGGATGCGGTTTAAGTGAGCTTTGGAAGATAAAAGAGACAGAGACAACCTCCGCGTATCATATAAAGAGCAATACCGACCGCGGTGTTGATATGTCCGCACTTAACGATGATGTGAAAAAAGCAATTGACGCCTACGGTATAAACGGCGGTAAGTATTTTGTAATAGATACTAAAGCTTCAAAGCTTATAGGGGCTGAAAGATTTGCGGAATTGGCATTCGATAACGGCAAAGCCTTGGGAACCGTATCGGGAAAAAACTGTATGGCGGAAATATCCGTCGGTGCCGGAAAGGTATTTTATTGCGGAAGCAACTTAGGCGAGGGCGCAGTTATTGCTCCCGAACAGTTTGAAAAATTTATAGAATATGTATGTGTTCAAGCCGACGCAGCCAAAAACCTAACGGATTGCATTGCCGGAGTGCATATTGACGCTTTAAGCGAGAATTTGACGGTTGTTTACAATACCACCGAAAAAGAACAGAAAATTCATCTTCCCGCAAAAATGAAGAGTATCTTTTTCGATAAACAGACAGAAGACTTAACGTATACATTATCTCCCCAAACAGCGGATATTTTGGTAATAACGGAAGAGGAAGAAAAATGATTTTTAAAGAAGTATCTTTTAAAAAGGCTGTCCCGATATGGGCAAAAGGGAAGCAGTGCGAGGAAAATTATACTGTTCTGTATGAAACGGAATTTGTCGGCTGTTCGGACGCACTTTTGCGTATCACGGGTCATACGGGTTATTTGGTGTTTGTAAACGGTAATTTTATTCATTGGGGACCCGCAAGAGCGGGACGCGGATATTACCGCGTCGACGAATTACCGCTCGGCAAGCACCTTGTGCGCGGCAAAAATAAAATTACCGTTTTTTCAACGGGATTTTACTGCAGCAGCTTTGAGTGGCTTAAAGAGCCGTCGTTCTTCTGTGCGGAGATAGAAGTGAACGGTGAAATCCCCGTATATACGGGAGGCAGCGGCTGGAAAGCCTATGAGTATGCCGAGAGAGTGCAAAAGGTTCAGCGTTTTTCCGTTCAGCGTACTTTTGCCGAGGTGTACGATTTCAGAAAAACGGGAGATGATGTTCTTTCGGCAGAGGGAAGGCAGGAGCTTGAAACGGAGATTTGCGGTGAAAAGCGTTTTATTGAAAGAGAAATAAGCTACCCCGAATTTCCTTTTGAGAAGCCGCGGCGTTTTTATGAGCACGGAGCGGTTGAGCATACAGAACCCGAAAAATACTACGACGACCGCGCCGTAGAGCTTGCGGGCGGCGAAAGAGACGGTTTTAAGAAGGAAGACTGCGAATATATCAGTGTTCACCTAGCACAGCGCCTGAATCCGATAAAGCAGGGAGGGGAGATAAAGCTCCCGTATACACTGCATTCGGATTCTTATACGGCGCTTGAAATGCGGTGCAATATTACGGGACTTATTACGGTTGAGCTGACATGCGAGAGTGATACCGACGTTTATCTGACTTTTGATGAGCTTTTGACGGACGGCAAGATAAACTTTATGCGAAATTATACCTCAAGCGTTGTGCTTTATCGTCTGTCGGGAGGACACCGCTACCGTCTTGTTACCGCCGAGCCGTATACATTCAAGTATATGAACGTTATCTCCGACGGAGGAGACGTGCGTATCGATGATATCGGAATTATTCGCACAGACTTTAACGCTTCGGAAATTGTGAAAAAGCTTGACATCTCCAAAGCCGACGGCTCAATTAAGCGTATATATGACGCGGCGGTCGAAACGTTTAGACAGAATACATTTGATATTTATATGGACTGTCCTTCTCGCGAGAGGGCAGGATGGCTGTGTGACAGCTTCTTTACTTCACGTGTTGAAAAGCTTATGACAGGTAAGAGCACGGTTGAAAAATGCTATCTTTCAAATTTTTTGATGGAAGAACGGCATGTCGGACTTCCCGACGGAATGCTTTCTATGTGTTATCCCGCAGATTTCAGAAATCCGAATTATATTCCGAACTGGGCAATGTGGTATTTGCTTGAGCTTAAGGAGTATCTGGACAGAACCGGCGACAGAACGTTTATTGATGAAGCGCGCGGGTATATGGAGCGTTTGGCAAAATTTTTCAAGAGCTGTGAAAATGCCGACGGACTGCTT
>CAYVLG010000099.1:0-4869 GCA_964452345.1 uncultured Lachnospiraceae bacterium | reverse complement strand
CACGCCTCTTTCGGCGCGACCTGTTTATTATACCACTTCCCTCCCTTTTTGTCAATACCTTTTTTAAAAGTTTTTTCGAGTTTTTTTGTTTTTGCCTTCAGACAAATTTTTATTGACATTTTTTCATATATATGATACAATAAACTAACGTCAATCAAATCACTTTTACGCGGAGGCAGATTTTGAAAAATTCTTCATTATATAAGGCGGCTGCTCTTTCAATCTTCATTTTCTCTTTTATTTTTCTTTGCGCGTGTAACGATGAATGCAAACACGAGTATATGTCGGAGGTCATAACAGATCCGACGCACGAAAAAGAAGGCCGCACACTGCACTATTGCCTCGACTGCGACTATGAGTATTACTCGGATTACGTCCCGCCGACAGGTCATTTGCTAAAGCAGGAAATACACACCCCAACCTGCACCGAACAGGGCTACACCTACAACTACTGCCATTGCGGATATCATTATAACAGCAATTACGTTCCGCCACTGGGGCACACGCTGTCCGTCGAAGAAACGAAGCCGACGTGTGACACGGAAGGCTACAAGGCCGCTCATTGCAGCGTATGCGGCTACCACTATACCTACGACGTAGTTTCCCCTCTCGGACACGATATGAGCATTCAGCGCTTCTATCCCTCTCTCGATAACGAAAAAGGATATTCGGTATACGATTGCGGCACGTGCGGTATGCACTACATAGGAGACGAGGTATTCTACCACGATATATATAAGGGAGCCTTTGTCGAAAACACCTCCGTTCTTGCCAAAGGAATAGACGTATCGTATTACAATCATGAGAGCTATCAGGAAAACGGTATAACAAAATACAAGCCGCTCGATTGGGTAAAAATAAAGGAGCAAGGCTACGACTTTGCAATACTGCGCATAGGATATATGGGTTCGCGCAACGTCGGCGTTACTGACCCCGTGTTTGAAATGAATTACAGAGACGCCAAGGCGGCGGGGCTCGGCGTCGGCGCATATATATATTCTTACGCATATTCAATATCCGATGCAAAAGCGGAAGCTCAATTCGTTCTCGAAGCAATCAAAGATAAGCAATTTGAGTATCCGATATATTTCGACGTTGAAGACGAAAATATTCTCGAAAAAGTCGTAAACAACGAAAACGCAGCTGATACGCTGACCGACATTTGCTCCGAATTTATCGGCATTCTTCAGAACAACGGATATTTTGCCGCTCTTTACACAAGCAACGATTGGCTGACAAATTACTTTGAAACCGACAAGGTACTCACTCTTTTCGACGTATGGTACGCCCGCTATCCTTACATAAGCAATGTAATAATGAAAAACGACGCCGTTTGGAGCTCTGAATATTTTAACGGCAGGCAAATAGCCTGCTGGCAGTTTTCCAAAACGGGAGGTATCGAAGGAGTATCCAAAATATCCGAAAAAACCGACGGCGAAGGAAATGCGTATTTGGAAGCAACTCCGAAATTCGATCTGAATTACGTATACAAGGACTATCCTTCCATAATGAAAAAGTACGGTCTCAACGGCTTTCCTCCCGAAAAGGATACGACAAACCTCGACGGGCAGCATTCAAGCGGGGAAACGGGTGCATAAACAGCAAAATATCAATCAAAAATTACAATACTTAAATATAGCAATAATGCAGGGAGAAACACCCTGCATTATTTTTGTCAAAGCACTTGACAAGCAGAGCTTTTTAGTGTATAATAATACAGCAATTTGAGAATAATTCTCAATTCGGAGGATGTAATGGCACACTACGATACGGAGCAAAAAAGAATACTCAAAAAGATACTTGAGGAAAACAGTGACACCGCGTATACCGTTGAGGAACTCATGAACAAAATGAGAAGCGTATGCGGAGAAAATACCCCCGGGCAAAGCACGGTTTACCGTTTGATAACGCACCTGATCGAAGAAGGCACGGTAAAACGCTTTACAAAGGAAAACAGCAGAAAAGCCGCCTATCAGATAGTCCTCGGCGAGCACTGCGACTCTCACCTTCACCTTAAGTGCACCGACTGCGGCAAGCTGATACACCTTGACGAGAAAATATCGGACGAGCTTTTGAAAATGGTAAGCAACACAAGCGATTTTTCCGTAAGCGAAGAGGATACCGTACTTTTCGGACATTGCGGAAAATGCAAAAACAGCAAAACGGAGAAAAAACAGTAATGAAGAAAATCAAAAATTTTTTAGCCGCAGCAATCGGAATTTGCATTTTATTTACCGCGCTGTCGGGCTGTAAGAACCAACGTGAGGATGAAAAACTTACCGTGCTGTGCACGGTTTTCCCGGTTTACGATTGGGTATGCAATATCGTCGGAAACAGCGATACCGTCAAGGTAGAGCTTCTCGTTCAAAACGGAACGGATTTACACAGCTTTCAGCCATCGTTTGCCGATATGGCAAAAATCAAAAACGCCGATGTCGTCGTATATGTAGGCGGAGAATCGGACAAATGGGTCAAGGAATCCGTAGCCGACGAAGCGGCGGCAATAGCCGTTTCGGAGATTGACGGAATATCGCTATACAGTATATCGAGCGAATACATAGCCGAAGAGCACGAGCACGACGCCGAGGATGAGCACGAACACGGAAGCTTTGACGAGCATATTTGGCTGTCTGTCAAAAATGCCGCCGTCACCTGTAGCTGCATATCGGAGGTAATCTGCTCTCTCGACGCGGACGGAGCAGATACCTACAAAAAGAATGCGGAAGCGTATATTTCAAGTCTGAATACGCTTGACAAAAGATTTTCGGAAATATGTGCCGGCGCCGACGAGCCTCTCGTTTTCGCCGACAGGTTTCCCTTCGTATATCTGTTCCGTGACTACGGCCTCGAATACTATGCCGCCTTCGAAGGCTGTACCACGGATACAAGTGCAAGTCCCGATACGATTGTCAAACTTGCAAAACGTCTTGACGAACTTGGCGGCAGGTTTGTTCTCGTAACGGAAAATCCCACCAAGGGGCTGGCAGAAAAGGTTATCGAAGAAGCCTCTTCAAAAAACACTCAGATAATTGCGCTGAACTCCATGCAGTCGGAAAAATCCGACAGCGGTGAAAACGAAACGTACATATCTATAATGGAGAGCAATGCTTCGGCTCTCGAAAAAATATTGAAAACGGAGGCTTGACAATGTCTCAGCTGATATGCAAGGAGCTATCCCTCGGGTACGGCGGAGCGGTAGTTTGCGAGCATTTGAATTTTGAAATAAACGCAGGGGACTACCTGTGTATAGTCGGAGACAACGGCTCGGGCAAAAGTACGCTTATGAAGGCGATTTTGGGTCTCCGCCCTCCCCTGTCCGGGGAAATAATAAAGAGTGACGGTCTTTCCGTCGGCTCTATCGGATATCTTCCTCAGCAAAGCGAGCTCCAGCGCGATTTTCCCGCCACCGTGCGCGAGGTTGTTCTCTCGGGCTGTATCGGCTCTCTCGGACATAAATTCTTTTATTCGCGTGCCGACAGGCTACGTGCTCACGACGCAATGAAGCGTCTGTGCATATGCGATCTTGCCGACAGACCGTACAGCGCGCTCTCGGGAGGACAGCAGCAGCGCGCATTGCTCGCGCGGGCTCTGTGCGCCGCAAAAAAAATAATACTGCTTGACGAGCCCGTTTCGGGTCTCGACCCTGCCGCAACCGCCGATATGTATGAGCTTATCCGCTCACTCAATAAAGATATGAGCATAACCGTAATTATGATAACGCACGACGTGCTTGCCGTCCTGAAATACGCAACCAAGATACTCCATATGAGCGAAAAGCCGAGATTTTTCCAAAGTGCCTCGGAATACAGGCAAAGCGCGCTGTGCGCAGACCTTGAAAACGGAGGCGCAGAATGAAGCTGACTGAATATTTTTCATACGATTTTGTAATTTACGCCTTCATAGTCGGCATACTCGTCGCTCTGTGCGCCGCGCTTTTCGGTGTGGTTCTTGTCCTTAAGAGATTTTCCTTTATAGGCGACGGACTGTCTCACGTCGCTTTCGGAGCAATGGCGGTTGCCGCGGTTGTCGGGCTGTCGAACAATATGCTTTTGGTCTTACCGGTAACGGTGCTTGCCGCAGTGCTTCTTTTAAGAGCGGGGCAAAGCACAAAAATAAAAGGAGACGCGGCGATCGCCATGATATCCGTCGGAGCGCTCGCAGTCGGCTACCTGCTTATGAGCATATTCTCATCGTCCGCCAATGTCGCAGGCGACGTTTGCAGTACGCTGTTCGGCTCGTTTTCGATTTTGACGCTTTCAAAAACCGACCTTTGGGTATGTTTGATAATGTCCGCCGCGGTGATCGCACTGTTCGTTTTGTTCTACAACAGAATATTCGCAGTCACCTTCGACGAGAGCTTCGCGCGTGCAGTCGGACTCCGCGCCTCACTGTACAACCTTTTCGTCGCGGCCGTAATTGCCGTCATAATAGTGCTGGCAATGAATCTCGTAGGCTCTCTTTTGATTTCCGCGCTCGTCATATTCCCCGCTCTGTCCGCAATGCGTATTTTTAAAAGCTTCAGAGGCGTTGTGATTTTCTCGGCAATGCTGTCCGTCGTATGCGCCGCGCTCGGTATCGTCTCTTCAATCCTGCTTTCGACGCCCGTCGGTCCGACCGTAGTATGCGCGGACATAATCGCCTTCGGAGCCTGTTCCGCTGTCGGGAAAATAGGAAAAAAAGGCTGAATTTCGATTTTTTTCAAAAAAGTTAAAATAGGTATTGATTTTTATAAGATTTTGTGATACAATATATCTGTTAATGACCTTATCCGTCCTATCGGGCGTTACTAAATTATTGGAGGTGTAAGCAATGGGAGCTTTGGAAATTGTTTTCGGAATAATTATTCTTATCGTATCCGTCGTTCTTATC
>CAYVLG010000098.1:0-4978 GCA_964452345.1 uncultured Lachnospiraceae bacterium | reverse complement strand
ATTGTTTTAATAATTTTTTATGCGTATTTACGCTGTTTTAATTCGCAGATTAAGCCTCTGCGGGAGCTTCTGCAGCCTCTGCTGCGGGTGCACCCTCGCCGTCCTTGTCGACAACAGCCTGAAGAGCGTATGCAAGGTTGTAGAGGGGAGATTTGATGCTTCCGAGGAGCTTTGCGATAAGAACTTCCTTCGAGGGGATATCAGCGAGCTGATTTACGGTTGCTACGTCAACAACCTTACCGTCGAGATAACCTGCAAGAATCTGGAAGGATTCTATCTTTTCTGCGTATTCCTTGAGCACCTTTGCGGGAGCGACTGCGTCGTCTGTACCGATAGCGATAGCCGTCATACCCGTAAGGTACTGCTTCATATCGGAAAGACCGACCTCGTCACAAGCTCTGCCTGTAAGAGAGTTCTTCATAACGGTGTAGTTTACACCTGCTTCGCGGAGAGCCTTACGCATCTTTGTATCGTCTTCAACGGTGATACCCTGATAGTTGACGACAACGCCCGCGGGAGAATTCTTAAGCTTTTCGGCAAGGTCTGCAACGACAGCCTGCTTCTGTTCAAGAATGGATTTGCTTGGCATGGTTTTACCTCCTGTGAGAATTTTTGCAGGGAAAAGAAAAAATCTTTTCTGCGGCGGACGTACTCGCGCGAAGAAAAGACCAATATAACACAAGATTAAATTAAATCATTTCCTCGGCAGGAGAGCACAATGCCTTTACCGTAAACCTGCTGTCTTTGGATAACACGGGTATTATACCACATTTAATATCTTTTGTCAATAGCTTTTTTGAAAAAAATCAGGTTATTTTGAAAAATTCATTTAAAAACGGCTGTCACAAATTGTGACAGCCGTTAAGTCAAGCTCTAACGCGCTTTTCTTTTGCTTTTTAAGCTTTTCGGTATCGAAACTGCCGTATCGGCTATAAGTAGCAAAGCAAGCAAAATCAGGTCTATGCTGCATATAACCGGAACGGTATTTCTGTCAACGCCGTATATTCCGCACAGAAACTGCAGAGGCAGGAGCGGAACGGCAATCAAAATCAGATACAGCCAATCTATGCGGCCGTGTTCTTTCTCGGCGAAAAACGCGAGCAGGGGAAACAGCATAAATATTCCCATATAATATAGACTGAACCCGGGATAGAGAAGCAAAATCAGTACGGCGGACAGCACGGCCTTCCAATGTTTACGGCATATAAGACCTGCGGACAGCAGCAATGCCATAAAAGGATAAATAGTAAGCTGTGATATTGAATTTGCCGTATCGATGTTGTTGTTGGTAAATAAATACATTATATTTCCGTAGTTTAAGGCCCAATTGTCGTGTCCCACGGAATGATTTTGAAATGAAACGCCGATATTTCTCAAATACAAAGAAATGGACGTCATTCCTCCGCAGAATGCGAACGGAATTATCATAAAGCCGATTCCCCAGCTTAAGCACTGCAGAGTATGCTTTGTATTTTTTTCGCGCAGTACGAGCAGTCCGAGTACGGCAGGATAAATTTTGATTGCCGCCGCAAAGCCGAGACAAGCGTATGAAAGGTTACGGACAATAGGGTTTTCCGAGCGGTAGCCCGCAACAAACAGCGCGGAAAGGATAAACGCTGCAAAAATTATGTTGCTGCGTTCGACCATAACTACAAGCGGAGGACACAGACAGAAGAGAAAGGGGATAAAATATTTTCCGCGTCCCGTTTCTCCGCGTTCCGTTTGAAGATAAAGCGCATATAAAATAAACGCTCCGACGGCGAGAATGCAGAAAAGCAGAATCAGACCGTAAGCTGTAGAACGTACCGAAAGTGCGGGAGACAGGGCAGTCTCGGTGGGTAAAAACTGTCCGAAAAACCAGAGAATGCCTTGAGCAAGCGGAGGATACGTTTCACCTACTACGGAGAAATAGCCTATCTGATTTACGTTTCTTGTAAGAATCGTATGCATCGGATTGAAGAAATCCATAAATACGTCTTCGCCGTAAGAGTATACAAAGGCATTGAGTATTTGTTTATCTCCGCATAACACTCCGACAAAAAACATTGCTGCGCAAAAACCGAGAGTCAAATAAAATGCCGTTTTCATTTTTTTACCGCGGGTATCTGTCAGGCTCAGCATACGCACGGAAGCTTCATCTTTTAAAGCAACAAAAGCATTTTCCTCGGGTTTTTTGTATTTTTTATATATAAGCAGAGCTGCAAGCAGAACGGCAAATATTACGGTCAGTGTCAGCACTTCACGCAAAAGCAGAGCGAGCTTCATTGAATATCTTCCGTCGAAGCCGTTTTCGCTCATCTTATAGAATACGGCACTTTGTTCGGAAATCCAAGACGCGCTTTCGTAAATGTTTTTGTTTATGCCGTCGAATGCCTGTGACGGTGTTTCGGCAGAGCATGTGCCGTAATTGCATTCGATATTCGTTGCGGTTCCGAGCGGTTCATAGCCCACAGAACGGCAGTTTATAACGCGTCCCGTCGACTGATACGTTGAAATGCCTGCAGCTTCGCCGCCTGCCTCTATTGTACCCGCGAAACAGCAGCTGATTATGTTTGCGCCGAACATTCTGTCGGCAATGCCTCCCGCACGACCCGAGGCGATGAGCTCCGCCTTGCTGTAGCAGTTGGCGATGAAGGCGTCGTCGGCACCGTTGACATTGGTGAATGAGCCGATACAGCCGCCCTGTACCGTACCGCTTTCGATTCCGAGATTCATAATACTTCCCGCCAAATGGTTGAAGAGAGCAACGTCGGAAGCGGGGAAGATTATTTTGAGATTCGACAGGGTGTGACCGTCTCCGTTATAATGTCCCCAAAAATAGTTTTCTGTTTTGTCACAGCCTATGGGCAGGAAATTTTCGATTTCGGCAAAATCCAGGTCGGCCGTCTGGCGGAAATGGTGAGCGTCGAAAGAGATTCCCGCATTTACGAGGTCTCTCATTCTGCAAAAATCCGCAGTGCTGTTTATCAAGTAAGGGTCTGCTTCCGTTCCGCTCTCCTCGAAAAGCAGGGCATATTTCATTTCATTCGGAGAAACATATTCTTTAACGTTTTGCTGAAAAGTATTGTAAAGGGAGCTTAAGCGTCCGTCCGTAAGCTTTTCTGACGTGCAGTTTGCCTCGGTATAAGGATAGGCGCTAAATCCTACAGCCGAAGCCTCGGATATGCAGTCTATCACGGAGCCGAACGAAACCCCGCATATATCTCCGCCGTAAGCCTTGTCGGAGATTTCAATTTCGTCGGACGGCAGGACCGCCGTATATGCTTCCGTTGTCTCCGCCGTTACCGAAGAATGGCAGGCAATTATTTTGCCCGAAAATACGGCGGAAATGCCTCCCGTATAACGACCGCTTACCTGCACATTGCTGTAGCAGTTGTATATTCCCGCGTCGGAGCTGTCGGAGTATGCGGCAATCCCTGCGGCAATCGGAGCCGAAAATCGGCAGTCCTCGACGCCGAGATTCATTACGGTTCCGTTCATTTCCGCAAATATGGCGGCGCATTCGCCGTCACCGTCTGCCTCAAAGCTTATTCCGATGATTTTGTGACCGCCTCCGTTATAAATTCCGTCAAATTGCGGAATGGGTTCAAAATCCGCAACATCGGAAAAATCCAAATCGGCGGTTTGAAGAAAATAAGTACCGTCAAAATCCTCGCCGTCTGCGGAGTTTTTCTGCAGTTTGAGAAAATCGTCAACGGTTTCAATCAAGTACGGATTCGTGCGTTCTCCGATACCTGTGTTTGTGTCGTCGTATGCAAGCTCCGAGCCTGTTTTGTCGTCGCCTGCATACAGTCCGACAACACATATGATTAATACGAGAACGAGAGCCAAAGCTGAGAGAAAAACAGGCTTTTTTATACAGGCGCGAACGCGTTCTTTAATGAATGTGAAAATTTTTTTTGGCATTTATTTCTCCTTGTTGTTTGTATACTCGCTTCTGCGTTTTTGAAGTTCCGAATTGAAATGCCGATTCTGCATTTTGTAAAACAGATGGAAAAAGCAGGGGTTCGGTAAGATTTTATATAAAAGTCTTTCTGCCGAAAACAGCGCGCTTTTTACGTTCGGCGTCATACCGCAGTTTTTCCATTGCGACTGCTTTAAATATTTTATGTATTCACCGGTAAGCGGATGTGCGGAATTTTCCGTCCATACGAATTGACCGAGAAAACGGTAGACGTGAATGATTGCCGGCTTTTCGCGCGCCGCCTGCAGCTCTGCCTCCGTATAATAGCTTTCCTTCGGGCATACCGAAAAATATGTTTTATCGGAAAATATACAGTGAGTGGTTTGAAAATTATAGCGCGGAGACAGCAGTGTCAGCCGATTGAGCAAAAGACGGTTGAGATAATCCTGATCGTTATTCGTTCCGCGGTATTCGGGGATATCGAACAGCTTCAGCAGTTCGGCAGAGCAATTGCCGTTCTTCCAATTGTCTACGTCAAAGAGCAGAACTCCGGAGTTGAAATAAGTATCCTCGGCTTTAAAACCGTATTTGATTTTATAATCCGCCGTAAGAGCATCTCTGACCGCGGCAACGGGATTTGTGCCCATTTCCGCTGCGAACAGCTCGCTTAAATCATCGCAAATCAAGGTGTCGCAGTCAAGATATAACAGACGTTTTACATCGGAGCTGATATATTCTGTGAAAAAAAGGCGTAAATTGGCAGCCTGTCCGCCTCTGTACGTCCCAATTCCGTTTTCCTTCAATCGTTCGACGATTTGCTTGCCGTCCACAAGCTCAAGCCGACGGGTCGGACCGAAGTCGGCTACCGTTTTTTGAAGTCGGAGAATATTTTCCTCCGAAACGGAGTCATAGACCACATATACGGTTATTTCGTCGGCGGAGGTATTTGCCTGTAGCAGAGAAAGAATAGAGACGCCGCAGCAGGGGGCGTAAGCGTTGTTGCAGCAATAGAGAAAATTTAATTTTTGCGGCATAAATATCTCCTTTTTTATTTTAAGTAGATGTGTCTATTAT
>CAYVLG010000097.1:0-5032 GCA_964452345.1 uncultured Lachnospiraceae bacterium | reverse complement strand
GTTTGCGGCACTCGCTGAAAAGTCAAAAGCGGCTCTTTAATCAGAGCTCGAAAACCCGGTATATACCGGGTTTTCTTGTTAAAAGATACGGGAGGCTCATATGGAACGACAGACGTTAAGCTCAAGGCAAAATCCGCTCGTTAAATTCGTATGCGGTCTTGCCGATAAGAAAAAAAGAACGGAGAGCGGACTTTTCCGCTTTGACGGGATAAAGCTGCTCGGAGAGGCGTGCTCTGCGGGGCTTGAAATAAAATACAGAATATACAGAGAGCCGCCGTCAGGTCAGACGGAGGAGATTCTGAAACAAATATGCGAGAGCGGACTTTGCGGTACGTGTGAAATGATACCCGTTACCGAAGCCGTATTTGAAAAACTGAGCGAGGAGCGTTCTCCGGAGGGAGTGCTTACCGTTGCAAAAATGCCGACGGCTTTGCATACTTCTGTCGGAGACAGTATGCCGTCCGAGGGAAAAAGACTGCTTATTGCGGAATCCTTGAGAGATCCCGGAAACCTCGGTACTGTAATACGAAGCTCGTATTCACTCGGCATAGATACGTTGATTTTGACGGACGATTGTGCCGACATTTATAATCCGCGTAGCGTTCGCGCGGCGATGGGAGCGGTATTTAAGCTTCCGACGCTCACGGTTGCTCGGGACAGGCTCCCCGCATATATAGAGAGTCTGCGACAGCAGGGCAGGAAAGTATACGCGGCGGCGCTGTCCGATAATTCTGTCGGCATTTCCGATATAGCTTTAAGACGCGGTGACTGCTTCGTGATAGGTAACGAAGGACACGGACTGTCGGAAAAATGTATAAACGCGTGTACGTCGTCGGTTATAATTCCGATGAGAGAGGGAGCCGAATCCTTGAATGCGGCGGCGGCCGCCGCTATTTGCATATGGGAGACTGTAAAGGTATGAGAGACGAAAATAATCTTTATTGGATATGGCTTGCCGAGAGATTCGGCGTTGCCTCCAAGGAATTTCCGACTTTTGCGGACAAGTTCGGCGACCCCTACGACGTTTACAGAATGACCGAGGAGGAAATAGAACAAATTGAAGGGCTCGGTATCTGTACAAAGGAAAGGCTCTGCGATAAGGCTATCGACTCGGCGTATTCAATATTGAAATACTGCAGGAAAAACAAAATAGACATTATATCATACGGTGACGAAAGATATCCCGCAAGACTCAAAAGCATAGAAAATCCGCCCGTACTGCTGTATTGTACGGGGCATTTTCCGAATATGAATTCAAGGCTTTGCATTGCCATGGTCGGAACGCGGAAAATGAGCGAATACGGAAAGCAAACGGCGTATAAAATATCCTATGAGCTTGCCGCGGCGGGCGTATGTATAGTCAGCGGTATGGCACTCGGTATCGACGGAGTTTGTGCGTGCGGAGCACTCGAAGGCGGCGGAGAAACGGTTGCCGTGCTGGGAAGCGGAATTTCGGTAGTATACCCTAAAGAGCACGCAAAGCTTATGAGAGCGATAGCGCGCAGAGGAGCGGTGATTTCCGAATATCCGCCGTTTGAACGTCCGCTGCCGCAGAACTTTCCGATGCGGAACAGAATTATAAGCGCGCTGAGTCAGGGAACCGTAATAGTGGAGGCTTCTCACGGAAGCGGTGCGCTTATTACGGCGTCCAAGGCGGTTGCACAGGGCAGAGAGCTTTTTGCAATACCCGGAAAGGTCAGCGACGGCAATTCCGAAGGACCGAACGAGCTTATAAGAAACGGAGCAAACGTTATACTTTCCTCGGACGATATAATCCGACACTATGATTTTCTATATCACGACGTTATAAATTACAGGGCTTTTTCGGCATCAAAGCGAAGATCCGACTTCCGCGAAGGTGCATTGACAAGCTACGGAGTTGCCTCCGGCTGTTCGAAAAGAAGCTGTGTGCAATCGGATAAATCGGATATAAAGAGTTCAGACGCTCCGAAGGCGGTAAGCGATAAAGCGGTACCGGCGGAGAACGCTATCGAGAACGAGACTTATGCGGCGTCGGAGAATATGGCGGAAATTGATCCCGAGGCGGCAGAGCTTTATAAGCTTTTGCCCGACGGAGAGATTTTTACTCCGGACACAGTAGCGGCAAAGGGTATCGGTATAAGCAAAATAATGACCGCACTTACAATACTTGAAATAAGCGGCTTGATTACGTCGCTTCCTGGCGGAAGCTATAAAAAAACGCAGTCAAACGATAAGAATAAATCCTGAAAGGAAAAATATAAATGGCAAATCTTGTTATAGTCGAGTCGCCTTCCAAGGCGGCGACGATAAAGGGCTATCTCGGCTCGAATTATAAGGTTATCGCGTCCAAGGGACACGTAAGAGACCTTCCCAAGAGCAAGCTCGGAGTCGATATAGAGAACAATTTTGAGGCTCACTATATAAATATCAGAGGCAAGGGAGACCTGATAAAGGAAATCAAAAAGGAAGCGAAAAACGCAAACAAGGTTTTTCTTGCAACTGACCCTGACCGCGAGGGAGAAGCAATTTCCTGGCATCTTGCCGTAGCACTCGGTATTCCCGAAGAAAAAACGCTCCGCGTAACCTTTAACGAAATTACAAAGACGGCTGTAAAGGGTGCTATCAAGGAGCCGAGAAATATAGATATGGATCTTGTCAATTCACAGCAGGCAAGAAGAATACTTGACAGAATAGTCGGATACAAGCTGTCTCCGTTCCTTTGGAAAAACGTCAGAAGCGGACTTTCCGCGGGACGCGTACAATCGGTTGCAACGAGAATTATCGTTGAGCGTGAGGAAGAAATAAGAGCGTTCGAGCCTGTCGAATATTGGACCGTCGACGCCGTTCTTTCCACAGCGGCGGGACAGGAGTTTACCGTGCGCTTTTACGGCGACAAAAACGGTAAGCTGAAGCTTAACTGCGAGGCTGACGCAATGAAAATTCTGAATGCCGTAAGCAACTCGGAATTTAAGGTTGGCAGCGTCCGCAAATCAAAAAAGAAAAAGATGCCCGCACCTCCGTTTATAACCTCGACCATGCAGCAGGAGGCGGCTCGCAAGCTCGGGTTCCAATCGCAGAGAATAATGAGAATTGCCCAAGAGCTTTACGAGGGTGTAAACGTAGGTCAGGAGAACGGCGGAGTACAGGGTCTTATTACCTATATGCGTACCGACTCTCAAAGAGTTTCGGTACAGGCGCAGGAAGAAGCGCGTGACTATATAAACGGAAAATACGGAGAAAAGTATTATCCGAGCACCCCGCGCGTATATAAGCAGCGCGCAGGCGCACAGGACGCGCACGAGGCGATACGCCCGTCGCGCGTCGAGCTTGAGCCGTCGATGATTAAAAAATATGTTACCTCGGACCAGTATAAGCTCTATAAACTCATATGGGAAAGATTTATAGCAAGCCAGATGGAGTCTGCCGTTCTTTCTACCGTTACCGCTGATTTTGAATCGGCGGGGTACATTTTCAGAACTAGCGGATATACCGTCGATTTTCAGGGCTATATGGCGGTTTACGAGGAGAGCGAGGACGAGAACCGCGCTCTTGCCGACGAGGTAAGCGAGCAGAAGAATATCAGACTTCCCGACGTTAAGGAGGGAGAGCGCGTAGAGCTTTTGAAAACAGAGCCTGCAAAGCATTTTACCGAGCCTCCCGCACGCTATAACGACGCGTCTCTTATCAAATTCCTTGAGGAAAAGGGGATCGGACGCCCCAGCACGTTTGCTACCATAATAACAACCATAATAGCAAGAAATTACGTAAAGCGCGAAGGAAAATCTCTTGTTCCGACTCCCACGGGAGAGCTGACGAATAAGCTTATGAAGGAAAGCTTCCCCGATATAGTTGACTATGAATTCACGGCTCATATGGAAAACAGCCTTGACAGCATAGAAAACGGTGAGACCGATATGAATGCGGTGCTTGCCGAATTTTGGAAGGACTTCGAGACAGAGCTTGAGCAGGCAAACGAAAAAATGCAGAACGAGGAGGTAGACGTTCCCGTAGAGGAGACGGATATCATCTGTGATAAGTGCGGAAGCAAAATGATTGTCAAAAACGGAAGATACGGCAAATTTGCCGCGTGTCCCAATTATCCTCAATGCAAAAACACAAAGCCCCTTGTTAAGGCAAGCGATGATGACGGCGAGACGGCGCAGGAAGATAAAAAGCCCGTCATTGCCGACTTTAAATGCGAAAAATGCGGGTCGGATATGGTTCAGCGTTCGGGACGTTTCGGAACGTTTTTTGCGTGCGTCCGCTATCCCGAATGCAGCTTTACAAAGCAAAAAACGCGTGAAATCGGCGTTGCATGCCCGAAGTGCGGCTCCAAGATAGTAATGAAAACGGGACGTAACAGAACCGTATTTTACAGCTGTGACAGATATCCCGAATGCGACTTTTCGTCGTGGGATATGCCTACAAACGAAAAATGTCCCGAGTGCGGAGGAATGCTTTACCGTAAAAAGGGACAGCCGATTCTTATGT
The DNA here is from genome assembly GCA_964452345.1 of uncultured Lachnospiraceae bacterium. Lineage (GTDB taxonomy): Bacteria > Bacillota > Clostridia > Oscillospirales > CAG-272 > HGM12713. The sequence continues at coordinate 559 of CAYVLG010000097.1, read as the reverse complement.
GCAAGAGCGAAAACTGCGGCTTCAAAAAGCCGATAGAAACGGAAGCGGCGGAGCAATGATGACGGAAGGCGTTATATCCGTATACGGTGCGGGGCTTGCAGGCTGTGAGGCGGCATGGCAGGCGGCACGGCGCGGAGTTAAGGTAAGGCTTTACGAGATGAAGCCGCAAAACTATACACCTGCTCATCACTCCGAGGGATTCGCGGAGCTTGTATGCTCGAACTCCCTGCGCTCCGACAGTACTTTGAATGCCGTCGGTCTTCTCAAGGAGGAAATGCGCATTCTCGGCTCTTTGATAATGGAGGCGGCGGACGCTACGCGCGTTCCGGCGGGAAGCGCGCTTGCCGTTGACAGAGACAAATTTTCCGAGTATATTACGCAAAAAATAAAAAATCACCCCAATATAACCGTGGTACCGCGTGAAGTTACCGCTCTTGAAGACGAAGGTGTTACCGTTATCGCAACGGGACCCTTGACATCCGATACATTTGCCGAGTATATAAAGAGCGAGCTTGTCGGAGAGGGACTGCATTTCTTTGATGCCGCTGCTCCGATAGTT
>CAYVLG010000096.1:0-5033 GCA_964452345.1 uncultured Lachnospiraceae bacterium | reverse complement strand
GATGTATCTTTTCTGTCAGAAATATCTTGTACAGGGTATCGAGCGTTCCGGACTTACGGCAGACTAATCAAAAAAACCGACAGCTCTTTGCGGGCTGTCGGTTTTACCGTTATGACGTACATGCAAAAAGGAAGCAGAAATTCTGCTTCCTTTTTGCGTTTATTGATTTATAACATCGGACATATCGTACATTCCGGACGGCTTGCCGACAATATATTCCGCGGCGCGAACGGCACCTGCGGCAAATATTTCGCGTGACATTGCGGTATGTGAAATAGTAAGCATTTCGTTGTTTCCCGCAAAAACGACCTCGTGTTCGCCGACTATCGTTCCGCCTCTTATGGAATGAATGCCGATTTCTTTTGAATCGCGCTGACGGCGTACGGAGTGTCTGTCGTAGACGTATTCCGTTTCATCTCGCGTTGATTTTATTGCGTCGGCAATCATAAGCGCCGTTCCGCTTGGAGCGTCAAGCTTTTTGTTATGGTGCTTTTCTATTATTTCGATATCGAAAGCCGTTCCGAGAGCTTCGGAGGCTTTTTTGCACAGGGCAACGAGTAAATTTATTCCTATGGACATATTTCCCGAGAAAAACACGGGGATTTGATTTGAAGCCGCACGCATCGCTTCGAGCTCTTCTTCGGTGTGACCCGTTGTGCAAATTACGAGCGGAACGGAATTGGCCGCTGCGTATTTTATAAGATGAGGAAGAGCGGAGTGGTGGGAAAAATCGACTATTACGTCGGCATTGCCCGAAAACTCGGATATGTCACTGTACACGGGAAATCCGGAGGCTTGAGCCACCGACGAAAGATTTACGTCTATACCTGCAACGATTTTAGAATCATCGCGGTTATTGACAAGCGCGGAAACCGCGGCGCCCATTCTGCCGCCGCAGCCGCAAAGAAGTATGTTTGTCATTTTTTATTCCTTTACGTTAATAGCTTTTCGGCAATCAAAGAAGCTTACAGTCCTTGAGTGCGGAGATAAGTCTTGTTTTGTTGTTTTCGTCCATCTCACAGAGAGGAAGTCTCATTTCGATATCGCAGTAACCAAGCTCTGCCATAGCCGTCTTTACGGGAATGGGATTTACCTCGCAGAAGAGTGCGTTTATGAGGCGGAGATACTTGAGCTGCAGCTCTGCCGCGCCGCTGAAGTTGCCGTTGAGGCAAAGCTCGCAGAGCTTGTGTGTTTCTTCGGGAAGTACATTTGAAAGTACGGATATTACGCCCTTACCGCCGAGAGACATAATCGGAACTATTTGGTCGTCGTTTCCGGAGTATATATCGTAGCTGTCGCCGCATTCGGCAATAAGCTCCGCAATGGCGCTGATATTGCCCGACGCCTCCTTGACGGCGACTATTCGCTCGTGCTTTGCAAGCTCTTTATAAACGGGGAGGGAAATATTACAGCCTGTACGCGACGGGACATTGTAGAGTATAATAGGCTTGTCGGTGGCATCAGCGGTTTCGATGAAGCTTTTTATAAGTCCCTTGGGCGTTGCCTTGTTATAGTAGGGGGTAACGAGCAGGAGTGCGTCTGCTCCGACTTCGCAGGCGTATTTTGAAAGCTCTATACCGTATGCGGTATCGTTGGAGCCGGTGCCTGCTATTACGGGAACTCTTCCGGCTATTTTCTCAACTGCAAATTTTATGCTCTCGCAGTGCTCTTCGTGTGTGAGCGTTGCCGCCTCGCCCGTTGTTCCTGCAACGACTATGGCGTCGATTCCTCCCGCAATTTGAGCGTCGATTATTTTGCCGAACGCCTTATAGTCGATTTGTCCGTTTTTGAACGGAGTAATAATAGCCGTTGCGGCTCCGTTGAATATAGATTGTTTAAGCTTACTCATTGAAAGGCTCCTTCCGACCCGCAAAAATGTCGCGGATTTGTTAAAAATTAAAATAATTTGTATAAAAACAAAAAAACCGGTTGAAAACCAGCTGAAATTGTAATATAATATAAGTGTACAAACTCATAAAATACAATAACAGATAGCTCTCCATCAAAATTGATGACAGTCTGCCGACTATTAATCGGACAGCCCAGCGTACACCGTTGCCGCTAACGAAAGTACCTTCGGCATAACACACTCGCAAATTTAAACTTAAACGGTCTGCGGCGACCACCGTAAAAAAAGCGGTTGTGAAATGCACCTCTACCCAAATTATATGTTTTTATACTATAATAATAGCATAACTTTTTCTATCTGTCAATAACTTTTATGAAATTTATAAAAAATTTTTAAGGATAATAAAATGATAATCAACGAGAGACGACACACAGAGCTTAAAACAGCTGATTTCCACTATGATTTACCCGATGAGCTTATCGCCCAGCACCCCTGCGAAAAAAGAGACGGTTCGCGTCTTATGGTGCTTGACAGAAAAAATAATTCGATAGAGCACAAGCATTTTTTTAATATAATAGACTATCTCGAACCCGACGACGTTCTCGTTATTAACGATTCCAAGGTTATTCCCGCAAGGCTTTACGGACATTCCGAGGGCAGAGACGACGCACGCATTGAGCTTCTTTTGCTTAAACAGGGAGAGATAGACACTTGGGAAACGCTTGTAAAGCCCGGAAAAAGAGCAAAAATAGGTTCGCGTCTGGTATTTGGAGACGGCATACTTACGGCAGAAGTTGTCGACATTGTCGAGGAGGGAAACAGAGTAATACGCTTTGATTACGACCGCGGAAAATACTCGAACATTTACGAAATACTGAACGTAATAGGACTTATGCCGCTTCCTCCGTATATAACGGAGCAGTTAACGGAAAATAACAGATACCAAACAGTGTATGCACGCGAGGAAGGCTCTGCCGCCGCCCCGACCGCAGGATTGCATTTTACCCCCGAGCTCCTCGAAAAAATAAAGGAAAAAGGTGTTGCCGTAGCTCCGGTTATGCTTCACGTCGGATTGGGCACATTCCGTCCCGTTAAGGCGGAGCGGATAGAGGAGCATATTATGCACACCGAATTTTTCAGCGTGTCTGAAGAAAGCGCGAGGATTATAAACGAAAGAAAGGCCAGAGGAGGCAGACTTATTTGCGTCGGTACAACATCGTGCAGGACGATAGAGAGCGTGGCGCGTGAGGACGGATATATTCCCGCTATGTCTGGGGATACGGGAATTTTCATTTATCCCGGCTATAAATTCAAGGCGGTTGATGCGCTTATCACCAATTTCCATTTGCCCGAAAGCACGTTGCTTATGCTTGTTTCAGCATTTTACGACAGAGAACACGTTATGGAGGCATATAAAACGGCCGTCGAAGAAAAATATAGATTTTTTTCCTTTGGAGATGCGATGTTTATACACTAAAAATAAACCGGCGAAAGATTGAATATGAATGAAAAAATAAAGATATATGCCGTTGTAGGACCGACGGCGAGCGGAAAAAGCGCATTGGCGCTTGAGTTGGCAAAAAGAAACGGAGGAGAAATAATTTCCTGCGATTCTATGCAGCTGTACCGCCGTATGGATATAGGGACGGCGAAGCCGACGGCTGAGGAAAGAGCGGAAGTTACGCACCATATGATAGACGTTGCGGAGCCCGAAAGGAACTTTTCGTGTGCCGATTATGTGGAAATGGCAGACGGCGTAATAAGAGAAGTTCACGGGCGGGGAGCAATTCCTATCGTTTGCGGAGGTACGGGGCTTTATCTCGACGCACTTTTGCGCGGTGCAGATTTTCAGCCGGGGATAACCGACGACAGCCTGCGTGCCGAGCTGTTGAAATTTGCGTCCGATAACGGAGCGGAGGCTCTTCACGCCGAGCTTAAAAGAATAGATCCCGAGAGCGCGGAGCAAATACATCCAAATAATGTAAAGCGCGTTGCGAGAGCTATTGAAATATACCGTCTCGGCGGCGTCAAAAAAAGCGAAATAGATAAAAACTCAAGGCTGTGCGGACAGAGATTTGATATAAGGTGCGTTTGCCTGTCTTATACCGACAGAGCCGAGCTTTACAGACGTATAGATACCCGCGTCGACAAAATGCTTGCCGACGGCTTGGAAAACGAAACGAGAGCTTTGCTGTCCGACGGCGTTTTTGAAAAGAATGCAACGGCGGCTCAGGCGATAGGTTACAAGGAGCTTTTGCCTTATATCGAGGGCAGGGAATCTCTCGGTACTGCCGTCGAGCGTCTCAAAACGGCGACAAGACGCTATGCAAAAAGGCAGATTACCTGGTTTTCGTCAAAGGAATATGCCTCGAAAATAGAGATATCCGGCGGAGAAAATAAAAAAACATTTGAAGATATTGTAAATATTGCGGAAAAGGTCTTTTTTTCTTAACCGATTTGTGATAGAATATAATATATGTATATTTATATTGTTCTCCGATGAAGGGGTGAGGATATGCTGAAAAAAGCAGGCGGTACCGTTTTGTGGCAGCGCGCGGGCGGCTTGGTACTCGGAATAGCTATACTTGTATACGCAGTTTATCACGTTGCAAGCCTTTTCGGCGAGGATATATCGACTATAACCACGGGCTTAAGTACGGAGACAACCGTTATCGACGGCAAAGGCTACGTATTTCGCGATGAAACTCTTTTGTATTCCGATAATTCGGGAGTTGCCGATTATCTCAAGTCCGACGGCTCAAAGGTTTCGGTCGGCGAAGCGGTTGCAAACATCGGCGAGAAGGGCGGAGAAGCCGCAAAAAATACGGTCAAATATTTGGACGGAAAAATAGCGATTCTCGAGCAAAGCATAAATTTAGGCTACACGCTTGCCGATTTGCCTGAGGTAAACGAAAATATTTCCGACGCATATTATTCTCTTGCAAAATCGTTGGCGTGCGGAGATACGGGAAGTATTTCCGCGCAGACGGACAAGCTTTTGCTTAATATGAATTGTCACAGTCTGCTGACCGATGAAAGCTCTCCCGTTATAAACACTCTTTCGCAGCTGAACGAAAGGCGCGAGACCATTATCGGGAACGGCGGAGACAGCGTGACGGAATATGCTCCCGACAGCGGATATTTTTATTCCTATGCCGACGGCTTTGAGGAATATTTTACGGTT
>CAYVLG010000095.1:0-5085 GCA_964452345.1 uncultured Lachnospiraceae bacterium | reverse complement strand
ATAAAATTCGCGGCTTACATATTTTTTGTTTTCCATTACATTTACCTCAAGGAATTAAATTTTCAAGATAAACAAGAAAAGTTGTAATACTTTGCTGTGTGGAAACGGGAATATCCCTCAAATTAAGTACAAATGATAACGAACGCCGAAAATCCGATATTTCGTCTTCGGTTAAATACAGCATATAACGTCTCATTTTTTTCGTCCCCGATTTTTCATACTTGCCTCAAACATTCGCTGACCTTTTTCGGCGGAGTATTTACGATTTCCACCGTTATTTGCTTCTTCCGAAGCTCCGCGCGCTATCTCTCTGTAAATTGTCGAAATATGTGTTTTCGTTAAATTTGCAATTTCACTTACGGAAAATCCCGCACAGTATAGCTCCTCAATATTTTTCCTTTCCTCATACTTTAAGTATCTCATTATACCTCCGTTGACATAAAAATAAGTGCATAATAAAGATTTTTCTTTATTTGCACTTATTATACAACTTTTTATTAACCTTCAATTGTGAATTTCTTATTGACAAATGTATAAATATATGTTATAATACATTTGTATGCTGTAAAATATATACTCAAAAATATGCTCTTTTAAATAAGGAAAGGACACAGCAAAAAATGGAGAAAAGAAATAATCTTGTAAATGAACGCGAGGAGCGGGAAGACATTCTCCGCCGCGTTAAGGATTACTGCGAAAAATATCATACAAAGCCCGAATACAAGGAAGGAGACCGCATTCCCTACGCTTCCCGCGTTTACGACAGCGAGGAAATGTGCAATCTTGTCGACAGCGCACTTGAATTTTGGCTGACGTCCGGAAGATACACCGATGAATTTGAAAAGAAATTTGCGGAATATCTCGGAGTAAAGCACTGCAGTCTCGTAAACTCGGGCTCGTCGGCAAATCTTCTTGCATTTATGACGCTTACCTCACCACTGCTCGGCGACAGAGCAGTCAAGAGAGGCGACGAGGTTATCACCGTTGCGGCAGGCTTCCCGACGACGGTAACGCCCTACCTTCAGTACGGCGCGGTTCCCGTTTTCGTCGACATAACCATTCCTCAGTACAATATAGACGTAACCAAGCTTGAAGCGGCTCTTTCCGACAAGACAAAGGCGGTGATGATAGCTCACACGCTCGGAAATCCCTTTGACCTCGGAGCAGTAAAGGCATTCTGCGACAAGCACGGACTGTGGCTCGTCGAGGACAACTGCGACGCGCTCGGTTCCGAATACACACTTGACGGCGTTACCCGAAAAACGGGAACAGTCGGCGATATCGGAACAAGCAGCTTTTATCCCCCCCACCATATGACTATGGGCGAGGGCGGAGCCGTATATACAAGCAATCCCCTGCTCTCCAAAATCATCCGCTCTATGCGCGATTGGGGACGTGACTGCGTTTGCCCATCGGGCGTCGACAACTTCTGCAAGCACCGCTTCGACAGACAGTACGGCGAGCTTCCGCTCGGCTACGACCATAAATACGTTTATTCCCACTTCGGCTACAATCTTAAGGCAACCGATATGCAGGCGGCAGTCGGCTGTGCACAGCTGAAAAAATTCCCCTCATTCGTGGAGCGCCGCCGCCACAACTTTGCGCGTCTCAAAGAGGCACTTGCTCCCGTTAAGGACAAGCTCATTCTCCCCGAGGCCTGCCAAGGCTCCAACCCCTCGTGGTTCGGATTTCTGATTACCTGCCGAGAAGGCATTGACCGTGAAAAAGTGGTTTCTCACATAGAATCAAAAGGCGTTCAGACAAGAATGCTGTTTGCGGGCAACCTGACAAAGCACCCTTGCTTCGACGAATTGCGCGCATCGGGCGAGGGCTATCGCATAGTCGGTACGCTTGAAAACACCGACAGAGTTATGTCCGATACCTTCTGGGTAGGCGTATACCCCGGAATGACGGACGAAATGATTGATTTCATGGCAAAAACCATTATCGAGGCAGTCAATTATTAAAGAAGCTTAAAAATTCCTGCCTGCTTCGCGGGCAGGAATTTTATATAATTCAAAAATACACAGAAAAGGAAACATTCATTATGAAGATACGTCTTGCCGACTATGTTGCCGATTTTCTCGTTGAAAACGGCATAACCGATTGCTTTACCGTAACCGGCGGAGGTGCCATGCACCTCAACGACGCCCTTGGTCACAAGCAGGGCTTGAACAGTATATACAACCACCACGAGCAGGCCTGCGCCATTGCGGCAGAGGCATATGCGCGTATGAACAACAAAATTGCCGCTGTCTGCGTTACAACGGGTCCCGGCGGAACAAACGCGATAACGGGAGTTGTCGGCGGCTGGCTTGACTCCGTCCCCATGCTCGTAATTTCCGGTCAGGTTCGCTACGACACCTCAAAGCGCGGAATGGGACTTAATATAAGAGCCGGCGGAGACCAGGAATTCGATATAACAAAAGCAGTGGAATGTATGACAAAATACTGCGAAATGATAGAAGATCCCAACCGCATTGCCTACGCGCTTGAAAAATCGCTTTATCTCTCAACACATGGCAGACCCGGTCCGTGCTGGATAGATATCCCCGTGAACTTCCAAGGCTGCTATATAGAGACAGAAGAACTTATCCATTTTACGCCCGAAACGGAAACCGACGACTGTGCGCCCGCAGTTGACGGCAGCGTTATAAGCGCAGTTATCGAAAAGCTTAAGAACGCTCAAAGACCCGTTCTTTACGCCGGAAACGGCGTCAGACTTTCGGGCGGATTCGAGCAGTTTGAAAAAGCTGTACGCAAGCTGAATATTCCCGTCGTAACCGGCTGGGACAACATAGATATGATGGCCGACAGCGACCCGCTTTACGTGGGACGCGGAGGCATTATGGGCGACCGCCCCGGCAACTTTGCGGTACAGAATGCAGACGTTGTTCTTGCCGTCGGAAACAGGCTTTCCATAAGACAGGTCGGCTACAATTGGCAAACTTGGGCACGCGAGGCATACGTTATAATGGTTGACGTTGACGCCGAGGAGCTCAAAAAGCCCACGCTTCACGTCGAAATGCCGATACACGCCGACGCCAAGGACTTCCTTTGCAAAATGCTTGAGGCTCTTCCCGAGGACGGCGTGCTGTTTCCCGAGAACGGCTGGCAGCAGACCTGCCGCGATTGGAAGCGCGACTACCCCGTCGTACTGCAAAAGCATTATGATTGGAAGGGACTTGCAAACCCCTATGCCTTTGTAAAGAAACTTTCCGACAGTCTCCCCGAGGGCTACACAACCGTTGTCGGAAACGGAACGGCCTGCGTTGTCGGAAGCCACGCCTACACAATAAAGAAGGGACAGCGTTTTATCATAAACTCCGCCATTGCTTCAATGGGTTATGACCTTCCCGCCGCCATCGGCGTATGCGTCGAGCTCGGCAAAAAAGAAATCGTCTGCCTTACGGGTGACGGAAGTCTCCAGATGAATCTCCAGGAGCTTCAGACAATACTCACCAACCGTCTCCCGATAAAGCTTTTCGTTATAAACAACGACGGATACCATTCGATACGCCAGACGCAGACAAATCTTTTCGGCAATCACACCAAGGTCGGAATAGGACCCGAGAGCGGCGACCTTTCCTTCCCGTCACTCGAAAAGCTTGCATATGCTTACGGCTATCCTTATGCCGCTTGCCGTACAAATGCGGAAATCAACGAAACGCTGGCAAAAGCATTCGGAACCGAAGGCGCGTTTATTGCCGAAATTTTCGTTGACCCCGTACAGTTCTTCGAACCGAAGAGCTCAACCAAGCGTCTGCCCGACGGTACTCTTATAAGCCCGCCGCTGGAAGACCTCGCTCCGTTCCTCGACAGAGAGGAACTTAAGAGCATTATGAAAATACCTATGCTCGGCGAATAAGCTTTAAGCGTACAATAATGAAAAAAAGAGATATTTGTTTTTTAAAATTATATAAAAATTCTCTTGAATTGCAACGTTAAAAGTAGTATAATATTATCGTAAAAAATATTCAGCGGAGGCTTTTTATGAACATTACAGAAAAAATCAAAGAATTGAAAATAGTTCCCGTCGTCGTTATCAAGGATATCGCCGATGCCGAACCGACGTTAAAGGCACTTTGCGACGGAGGACTGCCCGTTGCGGAAATAACCTTCCGCACAGCCTGTGCAGCCGACGCCATAAAGCTTGGCTGTGAAAAATTCCCGGATATGCTTATAGGCGCAGGAACGGTAATAAACGCGGAACAATGTAACAAAGCAATCGACTGCGGAGCAAAATTCATCGTCGGTCCCGGCTTTGCCGCAGAGGTAGCGGAGGTTTGCCGTGAGCGCGGTATTCTGTATCTCCCCGGCTGCGTTACGCCGACTGAAATTATAACCGCCATATCTTACGGTCTCGACACGGTTAAATTCTTTCCCTGCTCCAATTTCGGCGGACTTGCAACGCTGAAGGCGCTTTCGGCGGCTTTCCCGACGATGACGTTTATGCCCACGGGCGGTATTTCCGAGAGCAACGTACTCGAATACCTTGCATTTGACAAAATTATTGCCTGCGGCGGTAGCTGGATGATGAAAGGCACGCCCGATGAAATAAAAGAAAAAACGGCAAGAGCCGTCGCATTGGTAAAATAAGCAATTATAGGACGCGGGGATGCGGAGGATGCGATTACGCTTTTTTGAAAAAAAGCTTAGCAAAAAACTTCCTTAAGTTAATTTATAGGGCGGAAGCCTTAATGAAAATAAAAACGTGATTGTTTTCGCCTTCTCCCTGTTCTTTTCTCTCTTAAAAGTTTTAGTCAAGTTTTTTCAAAAACTTGCGCCCTCAAGGCGCGTAGCCTTGTCGCGCTCCACAGAGTGCGGTTCCACCAGATGTCGGAGACGTCGGGATTGTTCACTAATACGGTTCGCCGTACCTTAAATTACCTATTAAACTTTATTCGTTCAGCCGTTTTACAAAAAATCTTCTCTGAAAGTTTTTTGCCAAGCTTTTTTTCAAAAAAGCGTAAACGCGCCCCTTCCACGCATATTAGATAAATATTAAAGGAGTATTAAAAAATGAAAGTTGTAACATTCGGAGAATTAATGTTGAGGCTTGCGCCCAACGGATATTACCGTTTT
>CAYVLG010000094.1:0-5089 GCA_964452345.1 uncultured Lachnospiraceae bacterium | reverse complement strand
ACACCGCGGGATACCGTACCGATCATACGACTCATAATAAAACACCCCTTGCTTTCAGCCCATAGCATATACACGGGCCTTTAGATTTTTAACATATAATAGTATAGCAAAAAAATGCCGATTTGTAAAGAAAAAACTTGCAAAAAAATTCGATTTTTTTGATTTTTTTCATCTTGTATCAATTCATGCAATATTTTTACGATATTTTATACAATATTTTGTGTGCTCAAGTACGCACTCACTCGGTTTAAAAGCTCAATTCAAAATATAAAACCGCTCTTGAGAAAGGTCGAAAAACGTCATTTTGTGCAAATGGTAGAATTTGATTTTTTCCAAAAAAGGACTTGACAGCTTTTTTTAAAAAGTTTTCCACAGGCAATATTTTATTTTGTCTCCGATTTCTCTTGATTTTAAAGGTTTTCCACAGTCTCCACAAGGTTTTCCACAGGCTTGAGGATTTCCGCATCCTCAAAAAAGCTTGTCAATACCGTTTCGCAAGCTTTATAAAAAATAACCAAAAAATTTTTAATTATCAAAAAATGCCCCCATTTAAGGGGGCACGTGGTGGATGCCTTATTCAATGAAAAGCTTATTTGTAAGCAATTTGTGAATTAAACGTAAATACATTAAATGTCAACATTTCGAATGTTTTCACGCCTGCAATTTTTTTCGACAGCCTCGGCTATAAGCTTGAGATTTTCAGAAATATCCCCGTTGTCGGCGTTTATTACGACGTCCGCATAACGTTCGTAAAGCTCGCTTCTCTCTGCATACATATCGGCAAGCGTATAGCCTTCGGGAAGAACAACTCCCCTGTGAACGTAATCGCCGAGGCGGGACAGCATTGTCGAAAGCGATATTTTTATGTAGACAATAATTCCGAGACGTGCAAAATTTGCCATGGCGTCGGCTCCGTACACAGCACTGCCGCCCGTTGAGATAACGGCATCGATATCTGAAATCGAGGCGTTGACCTCATTTTCTATTTTCAAAAAACCGTTAGTGCCCTCATCCTTTATTATATCGTGAAGCAGTCTTCCCTCCCGCTCCTGTATAAGTAAATCGGAATCTATAAAACGAAGTCCAAGATTTTTTGCAAGCAGCACACCGAGAGTGCTCTTCCCGCACGAAGGCATTCCTATAAGTATTACGGACATTTATATGTTCCCCCAAACGCATTGATACGATTATTATACCTTCAAAAAAGTTATATGTCAACTGAAAATACCGAAAATTCAAAAAAACTTGACATTATGAAAATAAAATGATACAATGTATTAATTGCAAAAAATAAGACGACGGAGATTTAGATGAACAAACAATTTTTTGATATTCAAAAAACGGCACGTCTTTCCCGACTTTCCTTAAGCGCGGAGGAGCAGGCGCGTATGTCGGAAGAAATTTCACGATTTGCCGAATTTTCCGACATTCTTTCGGAGCTTGAAATCGGCGACGGCACCTATTCCGAAAACGACTGCAACGGCGTCATGCGCGAGGACGCTCCGCGGGAAAATCAAACGACGCTGTCGGATTTGACGGACGGAGAACGCATATACGGCGAATATATCCGCGTACCTCTCACCGTGGAGGAGGAATAAATGAAATCCGAGAGTGTTATTTCACTTTTAAAAAAACTGTCGGACAAGGAAATTTCCGCTGTCGAGCTTACGCAAAGCTATATCGGCGAAATAAACGCGCGCAATGCGGAAATAAATGCTTTTATAAGCATTACCGCCGAAACCGCATTGATTAATGCCGCCGAGGCTGACCGAAAAAGAATGAGCGGAGAACTATGCGGCGCGCTAAACGGCATTCCGTTCGCCGTAAAGGACAATATTTGTACCGCGGGAATACGCACAACCTGCGGCTCACATATGCTTGAGAGCTTTGTACCCCCGTACTCGGCAACAGCCGTAAACCGTCTTACGTCCGAGGGAGCAATAATAATCGGAAAAACAAATATGGACGAGTTCGCAATGGGCTCCGCGAGCGACACATCATTTTTCGGAACGGTAAAAAATCCGCTGAACACGGCTTACACTGCCGGCGGAAGCTCGGGCGGCAGTGCGGCGGCACTTGCCGCAAACACCTGCGCTTTTGCTTTGGGCTCCGACACGGGAGGCTCGGTGCGTCAGCCCGCGTCGTTCTGCGGCTTGGTCGGAATGAAGCCGACTTACGGAACGGTATCGCGGTACGGACTTATAGCATTTTCGTCGTCGCTTGAACAAATATGTCCGATAACAAAAAACGTATCCGACAACGCACTTTTGCTTGAGCTTATGTACGGCAGGGATACTATGGACGAATCTATGCTTGATCGCTCCGATACGCTGATACCGGAGAACAGCGGGGTGAAAGGCATAAAAATAGGTCTGCCGATAAAATTACTTGACATAGCGGATACCGACGTATCGTCGGCGGTTCTCGGAGCGGCAGAATGTCTGCGCGCTGCAGGTGCGGAATTGTACGAATGCGAGTTTCCCGACACCGACGCAGCATTGGCTGCATATTACGTAATCTCTTCCGCCGAGGCGTCGTCCAATCTCTCACGATTTGACGGAGTACGCTACGGCTATGCCGCAAGCGGTGCGGAGAGTGCGGACGGTCTTTTTACCAATAGCCGAACCGAGGCATTCGGAGACGAGGTTAAGAAAAGAATTATTCTCGGCAGCTTTTGTCTGTCGCACGGAACGCGCGAAAAGTATTACGAAAAAGCACTTGCCGCAAAAATAAAGCTTCGCAGAGAATGCAATAAATTATTGAAGAAATACGACGCCGTTTTGCTTCCGATAGCACCGAGTGCCGCATATCCTCTCGAAAGAAAAAGCACGGACACTCTCGAGCATTGGCGAAAAGACGCGTTTTGCGTTATCGCAAGCCTCACGGGATTGCCCGAGCTGGCTGTTCCGTTCGGCAAAACGGCAGGCGGAATGCCGACGGGAGTAGGCTTTATGGGACGACCTTTCGGCGAAAAGCTTTTATATAAGCTCGGACTTGCAGTCGAAGAAGGTGAGGTTAAGTATGACTGACGAATACGAGGCGGTAATAGGACTTGAAATACACATTGAGCTTGCAACGGAAACAAAAATATTCTGCTCCTGCAAAACCGACTTCGGAGCCGCTCCGAATACGCAGATATGCCCTGTATGTATGGGACTTCCTGGCACTCTTCCCACACTAAACTCAAAAGCGGTCGAATACGCGATAAAAGCGGGGCTTGCCGTCGGCTGTAATATCGCCGAATATACCCGCTTTGACAGAAAAAATTATTTTTACCCCGATTTACCGAAGGCATACCAGATATCGCAGAACGAATACCCAATCTGCCGAGACGGAAAAATCGAAATAAATACAGAAAACGGCAAAAAGACGGTACGGATTAAGCGGATACACCTCGAGGAAGACGCCGGCAAGCTTTTGCACCGAGCAGACATCGGAACGCTCGTAGATTACAACCGCTGCGGAGTTCCGCTGATTGAAATAGTAACCGAGCCGGATCTTCGCTCCGCCGAGGAAGCAAGGCTTTTTCTCGGTGAGCTCCGCACGGCAATTCTCTATACGGGCATATCCGACTGCAAAATGAACGAGGGATCTATGCGCTGTGACGTAAATTTGTCCGTGCGCAAAAAAGGCACACACCTGCCCGGCACCCGAACGGAGATGAAAAATATAAATTCTGTTTCATTCGCCGCAAAGGCGATTGAATACGAATATTCGCGTCAAATTCAAGTACTTGAGAGCGGAGGGCAAATTGTACCCGAAACACGCAGATTTGACAGCAAAACGGGACAGACGTACGCCATGCGTGCAAAAGAAAGCTCTGACGACTACCGATTTTTCCCGGAACCCGATTTGCGTCCGCTCCGCATTTCAAGGGAATACGTGAAAAAAATAGAAAAAAATATGAGCGTACCGCCGAAGCAGAGGCGAAAAACGTACACGGAAAAATATATGCTGTCTCCGACTGACGCGGCAATTCTCACGTCGTCACCGCGTCTCTCCGATTATTTTGAGGCTGCCGCCGAAGCAACACCTTACCCAAAAACCGCGGCAAACATAATTTTATCGGAGCTGTTGGCGGAAGCCAATGCCGATGAATTTTCACCTTCGCTGACATCCGCTCAAACTGCGGAGCTTGCAACGCTCTACGGCAATGCAACGGTAAACAGCTCGACGCTCAAAAAACTTATCAAACTGCTTCCTTCCTCCGATCTGTGCGCCTCCGAGCTTGTCGAAAAAAATGGGCTTGCCCAAATAAACGACAGGCAATATATTTCCGCCGTTCTCGACAATGTTCTTTCGGAAAATCCCAAGCTGATAAGCGACTATCTCGGCGGAAAGTCTTCGGTGAAAAAGGCGATTGTCGGAAAAGCCATGGCTAAAACCGAGGGAAAGGCAAATCCGAAAATTCTCGACGAATTGCTTGACGGTATGCTGAACCTCTGAAATCGGAATAAAATAACGGCTCCGTAACGGGCACCTCAAAACGCGGCACTCGTTACGGAACCGAATTATCAGCCGTTCACGGCTTTTTAAAGGGCTTCAGGCGTCAATCGTTTTCTCCGATTTCGCGAAATCTGTCTCTCGCACGGAACAACAGCGACACGCACCATATTCCCGCCAGAGCGACGACCGTGTATATTATACGGCTCACAAGCGCGTCGGAGCCGCCGCATATCCATGCCACGATATCAAATCGGAACAGCCCTATGCTTCCCCAATTGAGCGCACCTATAATCGTTATTATAAGTGCAAGCCTGTCCATAATCATTTCGCAATAGCCTCCTTTTTAGGAATTTCCGTCTGTAAATAGTTTTGCACGGAGACAAAAAAATATTTTGCTTATATTACGGAAGCCCTGCGGATTTATGTCATATATTCCTTATTTTTACAAACTTTTGACGTCCTCGAAGCAAACAGATATTTTATATTTCCTATATAAAATTCGATTTATACGAATTTTTTCAAAAAACTTAATTTTTTTCAAAAAAGGCTTGATTTTTGTACAGATATGTGATATAATATTCAAGTCAACCGAATACGGAGAGATGGCTGAGCTGGTCTAAGGCGCACGATTGGAAATCGTGTG
>CAYVLG010000093.1:0-5112 GCA_964452345.1 uncultured Lachnospiraceae bacterium | reverse complement strand
AAAACTTTTTTGAAAGTTTTTT
The DNA here is from genome assembly GCA_964452345.1 of uncultured Lachnospiraceae bacterium. GTDB lineage: Bacteria > Bacillota > Clostridia > Oscillospirales > CAG-272 > HGM12713. Next base: position 5,090 of record CAYVLG010000093.1, on the reverse strand, counting down.
GCAAAGCTTTTTTTCAAAAAAGCGTAAAACGCGTCCTCCAAAGACTAAATATTGTGGGAAAGATATTATGGCAGTAAATAAATATAATTATTTTTCAAGCTTTAACAACAATAAGTACGTCGGCGTATCACAGTTCAAAGCGTTTATGAAATGTCCTGCGGCGGCAATGGCAGAGCTGAAGGGCGAATGGAGAAGAGAGCCGAGCACGGCGCTGCTTGTCGGCTCTTACATAGACGCGTATTTCGAGGGAACGCTTGACCGCTTTAAGGCGGAGCACCCCGAGCTGTTCAAGCGTGACGGCACGCCGAAGGCGGAATACATTCAAGCCGACGGCATAATAGACCGCGTAAGCCGTGACGGGCTTTTCTGCGAATATATGAGCGGACAAAAGCAGGTCGTGCGCACGGGTTACATTGAGGGCGTGCCGGTAAAGATAAAAATGGACAGCTATCACAAAGGGAAGATGATAGTCGACCTGAAGATAGTCAGGGACTTTAAGCCCTTGTGGGACGGCGAGGAGGGATACTTTACCGATTTTATTCATTATTGGGGCTATGATATTCAGGGAGCGGTATATCAGGCAATAGAGGGGCACCGCCTGCCGTTTTTCATAGCCGCGGCGACGAAGGAGACGGTACCCGACTTGAAAATAATACAGATACCGCAGAGCTGGCTTGACGGGGCGATGGAGCGTGTGAAGAACAACATAGAGCTTGTGCAGTACATAAAGCGGGGCGAGGTCGAACCGACGCGGTGCGGGCACTGCGACTACTGCAAAGCAACGAAAAAGCTGACGCGCGTCGTCTCGGCGGAAGAGCTGTTATGCGCGCCGTAACGTCAGAACAAAAAATCAAGGAGTATAATAAAGATGAGCAATTTTAATTTGAACAGTGTTGTAATTGCGGGCAGGGTATGTACGGAAATTGAATGCAGACAGCTGTCGAACGGCTGCTCGGTAGCCAATTTCACCGTTGCGGTGAATAGAAAAAAGACCGCGGGAGGAGAAATTCCGACCGATTTTATCCGCTGCTCCGCGTGGGACAAAACGGCGGAGTTCATCTCGGAGTATTTCCGTAAGGGTATGGCAATATGCGTTATGGGTGAACTGCGTTACCGAATACGGACGGATAAAGATGGAAAGACCGACAATGTGCTTGAGGTAAAGGGAGAAAAGGTTCTTTTCGTTGACTCCAAAGCGGAAAGAGATACCGTAGAGTGTGGTGTGCAGACGGAGCAGGACGTTGTTTCTGAGACGGAGAATGTGTCCGCATATGACGACGGATTGCCGTTCTGACGGGAGACGGCTATGGCGAAGAACAAGGGAATGTGCTTTTATTACGATTGGCTTGAGCCTTTGTCGCTTGTACCGCAAAAGGATTTCAAACGCTTTGTGATTGCAATGGTGGCATACCACCGCGACGGAACCGAGCCGCCCGAATTTAAGGGGACGGCGGGAATAATCGCGGGATTTGTTTTTCCGCAGATAAGAAGGTCGCGGGAGCTGGCAGAGCAGGGAGCACGCGGTGCGGCGGCAAAGTGGACGGGTAACGGCGCAGGCATTGGCACGGGTATTGGCGAGGGTAACGGCGTAGCCGTTGCACAAGACAAAACAAGACAAGAACATAAACAAAACATTATACCTTCCGCTTCCTGCGATTGTGAGGAGGGAATGACGGAGCTTGAGGGGCGGTTTGCCGAATTTTGGAGCAGTTATCCGAGAAAAGCCGGAAAAACGGTTGCGCGTGAGGCGTTTATAAAAATTAATCCGACGGAGGAGCTGACGGAAAAAATGCTCCGTGCCGTTGCCGAGCAGTCGGAGAGCTCACAGTGGCAGAGAGACGGCGGCCGCTATATTCCGTCTCCGGCAGCGTGGCTTGAGGGTAAACGGTGGGAGGACGAGCTGTCATCAAAGGATAAGACGGCGTCCGACGCGGCGAAGGAAGCGGAGATATGGTTTGAAACAAAATTAAAGGATAAGTGGGGGTAGACAATGTATTACTGTAAAACAGACGTCGGGAGAGAGTGCTCGGGCTGTATGGAGTGCGTCGGAGCACGTGTTTTCAAATGTGAGAAATGCGGTGCCGTGATATCTGACGCCGACGGTTGGTACCGCCGTATGGGCAGGCGGCTGTGTGACGGCTGTATGAGGGACAGGAGACGGACGGAAAAATATGTGCAGATGAATTGGCTGCTTTGAGGAGGCGGAGAAAATGACGTTGAAATTTACCGTACCGCTCCCGCCCGTCACAAAGAAAAACAGTCAGCGGATACTGATAAATTCCCGAACGGGAGCACGCTTTATAGCGCCGTCGGCGAAATATGCGGATTACAAACGGGCGGCCGCGGCATACGTGCCGAGGAGACGGGAGCCGATAGACTGTCCCGTTTCGGTAAAATGCGTGTTTTATATGCCGACGGCACGCGCCTGTGACCTGACAAACTGTCTTGAGGCAATAGATGACGTTATGGTTGCGGCGGGACTTTTGAAGGACGACAGTTACAGGATTATAGCGTCGCATGACGGATCGCGCGTTTGCGTGGACGCCGCCGCGCCGAGAACAGAGGTTGAAATCGCAGAATATACGGAGGCTTGAAATGTCGGGCAGTAAAAAGGACAAGGTTGGGTATATAGCGGGCGGATCGATTGTGCTGTGTCCGTTTTTTCACGACCAGGAGGCGAGGAGAATACATTGCGAAAGCGTGGAAATAGGAGTTGCCATGCACTTGGTTTTTTTGTCCGGGGAGGATAAATGCGAATACTGCCGCAGATATTGCGGAAGCAAATACGAAAAATGCAAATATTATCAGCTGAACGATACGGTTTACGATGATTTCGGCGGGAGGCTGTGAAAAACGGAGGTGTAAAAATGACTGTAGGTCAGGCTATAGCCGCGGCGGACGCGGCAAAAATAAACGTTACGGACGCGGGCGTAAAGCTTGCGTGGCTGTCGGAGCTGGACGGAAGAATATATTTTGAGCTTATCAAGCCGTTTGGCGGTGCAGGAACGTTCGGCGGATATGACGGGAGCACACCTGAGGATACGGAGCTTTTGGTACCGTACCCTTACGACGCGCTTTACGTCGCTTATCTCGAACAGGAGCTTTGCCGCGCGGGCGGAGAGACTGCCAAATACAACAATGCGCGCTTGATATTTAACGAAAAATATTCGGCTTTTTCAAGGTGGTATGCAAGAACGCACGGGCAGAGTACGCCGAATATAAAATTTCCCGTAAGGAGGTATTGATATGTATGCGCCCGAGCTTTACGAGAGTGCGCAGACCAAAAGCACCGTCGAGGTGTTCGGCGGATACAATCACGGCGTCCGAATTTCCGAAGGCGAATTTTACGAAATGAAAAATATGACGGGTGAGGCGTATCCCGCACTGTCTCCGCGCCCTCGGCGCGGTATCGTGCGGCGTCTCTCCGACTGCGGCGGGCTTTGCGCGAAGAACGAGCTTGCTTACGTCGAGAACGGAGTTCTGCATTACGGCAGCTTTGAAATGGAGCTGAACCCGAGCGTTACGAGCGAGCGTCAGCTTATATCGATGGGGGCGTATCTCGTGATATTTCCCGATATGATGTATCTGAATACCTCGGACACGTCGGACAGCGGCAGTATTTACGGCAAGCCCGAGAGCTACTCGGGAGCTATGACACTGACACTGTGCGACGGAGACGAAAACGAAATAAAGCTGTATGATCTTCTCCTTTCCACATACCGTTCGGCAGACAACAGAGGTACTCTGTGCGATACGGACGTATTTATGACGCGTGCCATGTCTACTGTAAAGGATGAGTATATATTTATCGACCCTACGGATTCATCGGAATCGAAAATGTATCTTCCCGGTATTGCCGACGGTTATTGCTTTATGGGGTATGCGAAGGCGGAATACACAGTCGAGGCTGCCGTAATGGGGTGGGGAACGACGTCGGACGGCACGGAAAAGTTAAGAATTGAAAAAGATGACGGCGGCTGGTATATTCAGACGCGCTGGTACGAGCTTTACGGCTTTTTATCCTATGAAAGGTCGCAGGACGAGTGGTATTCTCTTGAAAAATATTTTAAAGAATACCCGAACGGGCGTCCCGTTTACGGAAGGATAACCTGCAAAAGAACATACCGCGGAGAAACCGTAAAAAGGCAGTATCAGATATCGGTACAGCCGAGCTATAAACGGCAGTGGAATCCCGTAAGCGAGGGCGATTTAAGGCTTTACGAAAACGGAGACGGGACGGCGGTTGTTCAGCGGTGTACACAGTATATGAGCGACGCGTATACCACGTGGCGCGAGCCGTCCTGCTGGGAGACCGTTCAGACCTGCGTAAAAATCAAGCTTGAGGGCTCGGAGCTTGGGACGGATTTTAAAGCCGTTGCGGAGAGCGGCGGCTCTGAGCTTTTGCGCATTACATACGCCAAGGAGCTGCCCGCATATTACTTTGCGGATTTGCTGACGAAATATTCCGACAGCGCGGTCAATCTGGTTAAGGAGTGCACGGGATATTATGCGACGGATACGGCGTTGATTTCAGGCTGTCTTAATATGGTAACGTCGTACAAAACCGAGGGCAGCCTGGTTTTGCACAAGCTGCCGCCGTCAAAGCCGCTGGATTTTGTGATAGAGTGCGGAAACAGGCTTTGGGGCTGTCGGTACGGAAAAAATCTCGAGGGACGCTTTGTCAACGAGATATACGCGACAGAGCAAGGCTCGTTTAAGAATTGGGACGTTATGAACGGAACAAGCACCGACAGCTACGCTGTGACTCTCGGCTCCGACGGAGCTTTTACGGGTGCGGTGAATTACAGGGGCTGTCCCGTGTTCTTCAAGGAAAATTGCCGTCATATCATATACGGCTCATATCCCGAGAGCTACCAGCTGTCAACGGATACGGAAACGGGTGTGCAGGCAGGCTCGCACGGAAGTATTTGTATAATACGCGGGTTGCTGTACTATAAAGCGCGTGACGGAATTTATCGATTCGACGGCTCGGACTGTAAAAAAATATCCTCCGCGCTCGGCACGGAAGAATATACGGACGCCGTCGGCGGAGAGATAGACGGCAGGTATTATGTTGCGATGACGGGCTC
>CAYVLG010000092.1:0-5139 GCA_964452345.1 uncultured Lachnospiraceae bacterium | reverse complement strand
GCCCCGTTTACGTTGCCATAAACAACGGCGAAGCGGATTTCCGCGCCGTGAATATAAGACAGACACTGAATAAAACGACATTTGATATCGTTACCAAGAACGGAACGGTCGAAAATGCCGTTATCCCGACCGTAGGAAATCACAACGTTTACGCCGCACTGTTTGCGTTTGCCGTCGGCGTTCGTATGAATATAAGAACCGACGCAATTCTTCGCGGACTTGCAAGCTTCCGTCCCGTCGGAATGAGACAGAATATTTACGATATAGGCGGACTTACGGTTATAGAGGACTGCTATAATGCAGCTCCCGAGTCTATGCGTGCGGCAATAAACGTTCTCCGCTCCGTAAATAAGGAAGGCGGAAGAATGACCGCTCTGCTCGGAGATATGTACGAGCTGGGCGCGGCGTCCGAACGTCTGCACGAGCAGGTCGGCATGGACTTTGCCGCGGCGGGCGGAAGCATGCTTTATACCTTCGGTCAGAATGCCGACAGAATAGCAGGCGGAGCAGTGCTCGGCGGAATACCCAACGAGAATATATTCAGAAATCCCGACGTCCGCGCTCCCGAAATCAGCGGTGAGATGCTGCTGCATTCACTGCGCGCGGGAGATACACTGCTTGTAAAAGCGAGCCGAGGCGCGGCGGCGGAACGGATTATAGCATATATAAAGGAAAATGCAGACAGACTTTGCAAATAATATCGGAGTAAAAATCAAATGAAACAGCTTGTAACGGAATTTTTGGCTGTGGGAGTATCGTCGTTCTTTGTAACGGCGATACTTTGCCATTTTGTAATTCCCGCATTGTCAAAAAAACATATAGGACAGTCAATACGCGAGGAAGGACCTCAAAGTCACAAGAAAAAAGAGGGTACGCCCACAATGGGCGGTATCTGCTTTATAACGGGTATGCTTATAGTGCTTGCATGCGTTGCCGTTATATATGCTTTCAGACAAAAGCACGGCGAGCTTATGCCCTTGGCGCTGACACTGTGTCTTGCTCTTTTTAACGGTCTTGTCGGCTTGTTCGACGACTGCAAAAAGCTGGCTCACAAAAGAAACGAAGGGCTGAAGCCGGGACAGAAATTTATGCTCCAATGTCTGGCGGCGGCAGTATACCTTCTCATAATGACCGCAACGGGAAATATAGATACCGCACTGCATATTCCGTACACCGACATAATGCTCGATTTGGGCTTTGCCTACTATTTCGGCGCTATGGTGTTTATAGTAGGTCTTGTAAACAGCGTGAACCTTACGGACGGTATAGACGGCCTTGCAACGTCGGTAACGCTTGTTGTAACCGCATTTGTCGCTTTTGTCGGCTTGAATTGTCTGAATACCTCAATGACGCTGATATCCGCCGCACTTATCGGAAGCCTGCTGGCGTTCCTGCGTAAGAATTGCTACGTAGCCGAGGTGTTTATGGGGGATACGGGCTCGCTTTTCCTCGGAGGAGCTTTGGCGGGCGCGGCGTTTATGATAAACGACCTTCTCGTAATGCTGATTGCGTGCGGATTATTTATTGCCGAGACGGTCAGCGTAATTATTCAGGTAACTTACTTTAAGGCAACCAAGGGCAAACGCCTTTTCCGTATGTCTCCTCTTCATCATCATTTTCAGGAGGGCGGCTGGAGCGAAAATAAAATAGTGCTTGTATTCAGCCTTGTAAGCCTTGTTCTTTGTGTTGCCGCTTGGTTCGGACTTTAATAATTTATAAATATTTTATACGGAGGCGCGGTATGGACGAAAATAAAAAAAATAAGAATACCGAGCTTCCGGCAGAGCAGAAAAAAACTTTTCCGCTTGCTCCGTCAGAGGTGCGAAAAAAAGTAAAAAAAGCATTGATTGCACGAGAGGATAAGCTGGCGTACAACGATATTATATTTTCAGAGCCGCTGACGCCCGCTCCCGAGGAGGCTCCGAAGCCGCTTGTAAAGGGAAGCGTGGATATGTGGTTTCTCCTGTGGGCGATGATTCTCGTTTGCTTCGGCGCGGTTATGTCGTACAGCGCGAGTGCCGTGTACGCAGAGCAAAAGTTTGACAGCTCGACATATTTTCTTGTCAGATACGTACTTTTTGCCGTTTTGGCAATTGCGGTAACCGCTCCGTTTGTCGCGCTGGCGCGTCCGTGGTTTTGGCGGATTTTCGGCGTCGGTGCATACGGCGTATCAATTGTATTGCTTCTTGCCGTGCTTGTTTTCGGTGCCTCGGAGGGTGAGGCGCAGAGATGGCTCGATTTTAAAATATTTACCGTTCAGCCATCGGAGATAGCCAAAATGGCGGTCGTTATGGTGCTGGCACTGTATATGTCAAAATACGAAAAGGAAATTACCTCGAAGCACGCTTTCGGCGGCAGCTTCCGCAAGGGCGTGTTTATGCCGATGGTGATAATCGGCGTTATATGCGTGCTTGTCGCCCTTGAAAAGCATATTTCGGGTCTTATGATAATAGGAATGCTCGGTGTTGCGGTAATGTTTATGGGCGGTACGCGCGTAAAATGGCTGGCAATGTTCGTCGCCGTTATAGGTGTTGCGGGAGTAGGTCTGATACTTGTATCGAGCTATGCTCAGGAGCGCGTCGATATCTGGCTGCACATAGAGCAGGCAGACCCGCTGGGCTCGGCGTGGCAGACTCTTCAGGGACTTTACGCCATAGGATCGGGCGGATTTTTCGGCTTGGGTCTCGGAAGCAGCCGTCAGAAATTCGGCTACGTTTCACAGCCGCAAAACGACTTTATATTTACGATTATTTGCGAGGAGCTCGGATTTATCGGCGCATTTATCGTCATAATGCTTTTTTCACTTCTTATCTGGAGAGGAATAAAGATAGGACAGCGCGCTCCCGACCGATTTTGCGCGCTGGTTGTCTGGGGGCTGACCTTTAAAATTGCATTGCAGGTGGCGATGAATATAGCCGTCGTGACAAATTCAATGCCCAATACGGGAATATCCCTGCCGTTTTTCAGCTCCGGAGGTACCGCAAATATGATTCAGATATTTGAGATTGGAATTATCCTTTCAATATCGAGATATTCGACTGTAAAAAAATAAACGAAAATTGTGAATGAAGGTGTGATATGAGAGTTTTACTTACGGGCGGAGGAACAAGCGGACACGTAAATCCCGCTCTTGCCATTGCGGATATAATAAAAGAAAAAGAGCCTGATTCGGAATTTGCGTATATAGGTACCGAAAACGGAATAGAAAAAAAGCTTGCCGAAAGGGAAAAAATTCCGTTTTACAGTGTAAAAATTCAAGGCTTAAAGCGTTCTTTGTCACCGTCAAATGTTAAGACGGCATATCTTATGATGACTTCGTTTGCCGAAGCTAAAAAAATAATTTCCGAATTTAAGCCCGACGTTGTTATAGGAACGGGAGGGTACGTATGCTGGGCACCGTTGAAGGCAGCGGCAAAAATGGGAATTCCCACCGTAATTCACGAGTCAAATTCTACCCCCGGTCTTGCTGTTCGGCGTTTGAAAAACGTTGTCGATCTCATATTGACTAATTTTGAAAATACCTCCGAAGAGCTTGACGGCAGGAGCAAGGTTGTATCCGTCGGAAATCCTATAAGAATGAAATTCGACGGAGTAAGCAAGGGCGAGGCGCGCGGTAAGCTCGGTATTGACGATTCAAGCTTTGTTGTGCTTTCGTTCGGAGGAAGTCTCGGCGCGCCGAAGCTCAACGAGGCGGCAATCGACGTGATGCGTTGCTTTTCGTCAAAGCATGGTGACGTAATACATTATCATTCGGGCGGAAAAAAATATTATAAAAACGCAATGCAGCTTTTTGTCGGTCATAACCTTGAAAAGAATCCGAGGCTCGATGTAAAGGAATATATTGACGATATGCCTCTCTATATGGCGGCGGCGGACGTTGTTATTTGCCGCTCGGGCGCAATGACTCTTACAGAGCTTGAGTGTCTCGGAAAGCCTGCAATACTCATTCCTTCACCGAACGTTACCGATAACCACCAGTATAAAAACGCCAAGGTGCTGGCTGATAATGGAGCGGCAATACTTATATCGGAAAGTGAGTTAAATGCCGAGACCGTGACCTCGGCGGTCGAAAGCATATACTGCGATAAAGCAAAAGCGGAGAATATGAGTAAAGCAATAGCAAAGCTTGCAAATCCGAAAGTCGGCGAAGAAATTTACTCTTACGTGTCACGGCTTGTAAAAAATAAGTCAAAAATAAAAAGAAAGGGAAGATAAAAATGCGTACAGCCGATAATAAGCGTAAAAACGCCTTGGTGCTTGACAAAAGAAAAACCATTCTTATTGTAATTACCGCACTTATGTGTGTTGCCGCTTTGGTGTCGCTGTTCTTATATATATGCTCATTTTTGCCCGTAACAAGATTTGAGCTTTCGGGAGTTACACAGTACGACAGAGCGGAAATTATCGGCTATTCGGGTATAAGCAAGGGTTCGCGCCTCTATTCGATAGATACGAAGGAAGTTGAGAAAAATCTGCTTGAGAATTGCGCTTATATCGAAGAGATTGAGGTTGAAAGAAAATTTCCGAATAAAATAGTATTCAGAATTATAGAAAAAACTCCGATATGGTACATTGAGGTTTCGGGAGATTATTATTCTCTCGACAACAATTTCCGCGTCATTGAGGAAGCGGTGTCGAATGAAAAATTTTTAAATCTCGGCGTTCCGAAGCTTGTGCTTCCGAATTTGCGGCAGCTCATATGCGGAGAGCTTCCCGATTTCGGCGAGAGCGAAACGGAGGTCAGAAAGGCACTTGAGCTTGCGTTTGCGGTTCAAAGCACGAATTTCAAAACGCGGATAACGCTGGTTGATATGGAAAGCCGTTTCGACGTAAATATTGTCGTGGACGGAAAATACAATGTATATATGGGAGATATTTCAAATATAGAGGAAAAGCTTGTCGCCATAGAAAAAATATTGAAATCGGGGGATCTTGAGGCGTATGCGGGTGCGGAAATAGACGCCTCCATTCCCGAGACGATAAGCGTAAAGCCGATATACAAAACATAGACAAAAGGCTCGCAGTTCAACCGCGAGCCTTTAATATTTAATAATATGTAACTATTTTTTTATCGTATTGACAAAAAAATGCTTTTGTGGTATAATAAACCTGAATTTTTTTAAAATTCGCGGAGGATTT
>CAYVLG010000091.1:0-5159 GCA_964452345.1 uncultured Lachnospiraceae bacterium | reverse complement strand
AAACCCGTAAGGCGACGTAGGCGTCGTCGGGTTTGTTCATAAGAACGTTTCGCCGTACTTTGACTTACTCTCTGTACTTTATTAGCTTAACTTTTTTAGTAAAAACTTTTCAGGAAGTTTTTTGCCAAGCTTTTTTTCAAAAAAGCGTAAATCGCATCCCCAAAAACGCGTCCGCTCTAATCGGTATAATCCTTAACGCCGTTCATTCGTCCCGTCAGGCGGAAGCCGTCGATTTCTCCGCGCTGTATTGCTCCGAAAATGCGGTATCTCAAGCCCTTGTTTTCCTTTTCAAGTTCACGTAAAAGCTTTTTCATCTCCTCGCGCTCCGTGTTGCCGTCCGCAGGGCAGGGCGACTTTATAACGGGAAGCGCGTTTTTCGAGGCAAAATAACGAACGTCCTTTTCGGGCATATAAAGCATAGGACGTATCAGCGTTACGCCTGTATTTGAAAGATACGTCACGGGCTGAAAACAGCCGAGCCGTCCCTCGTAGAAAAGATTAAGCATAAAGGTCTCGACAACGTCGTCAAAATGATGACCGAGAGCAACCGTTTGACAGCCTATGTCCCGCGCATAACCGTAAAGCGCGCCGCGGCGCATCTTCGCGCACAGCGAGCAGGGGTTCTTTTCCTTTCGCACGTCGAAAATGATTTTCGATATCTGCGTAGGGACAATATGATATTCCACGCCGAGACCGTCACACAGCTCCCGTATGGGCGAAAAGTCCGCACCTTCAAAGCCCATATCGACGGTGACTGCGGCAAGCTCGAATTTGTTCGGATAAAATCGGCGCAGCTCCGCCAGCGCGCACAAAAGCGTAAGCGAATCCTTTCCCGCCGACACTCCGACGGCACTTTTGTCTCCGTCCTTTATCATTCCGTAGTCGTCAACGGCACGGCGGACGTAGCTTAATATTCTTTTCATACCTTCCATAATTTATTTCTTATATCCTTTATATCCTTTAGCTTCAAACCGATTAAAGCAGAGCGTTAATCAAAGCTCATCGTGTCGTATATTTTCTGTGCCCGCTCCGTCAGCTTACGCGACGAATGACCGTTCTTCATCGGCTCGTGCAAAAGCAGAGGCTGCAATATTTTCAGTCCCTCGGCTCCGCCCTTCAGCGCGGACACAAGTACCATTGACGGCTGTGTATCCGCGTCGGCGTGCACAAAACACATTCGCTTCGGTTCGAGGCGGTTTTCCCTCAAAGCCGACATAAGCGACGACAGCCTGTCGGGACGCCATACGCAGTAAAATTTTCCGCCGTGCTTCAGTAACCTGAAGGCGGCTTTGCAAAAATCGTTTATGTTTCCGCACGTCTCGTGACGCGCTATGTATTTTCTGTCGGAGACGTTCCGCGCTCCGCCCGAAACGCTCATATACGGGGGATTGGAAAAAACGACGTCCGCCTCGCGCCCGAGAGCGTCCGCCGTCACTCCGCGCACGTCGGCTTTTTTTACGCGTACTCTGTTCTCCAAGCCGTTGAGAATTACGTTTCGCTCCGCAAGCGAGCAAAAGTCCTCCTGAAGCTCCAGCGCGTCTATTTGCTTAAAGCGTTCTTTTGAGGCGCACAGCAGGGAAATTATACCCGTACCCGCGCCGAGCTCCGCCGCGTAAGCATTTTTTTGCTCCTTCATAAACGCGGCAAGCAAAAATCCGTCGGTTCCGAAGGTCAAGCCGTCCTTTTTTTGTATAAGCGTTATTTTTTCGTTCACACAGTCAAGCCGTTCATCGGCGGCAAGTTCAATGTCGCGCATACCTTTTCTCCTTTGATGGGTTTCCGTCAAATTAAAGCAAATAGGCTGTTGCACTGCAACAGCCTATAGTTATCCTATGTTTATACGGATAAAAAATCATTCAGCCGAGGGCGCAGATACAGGGCAAGTCTCGGCGCATGCGCCGCACTCGATGCACTCATCGGGATTGATTTCGTACTTGCAGTCGCCTTCGCTTATAGCGCCTACGGGACAAGCCTCGGCACAAGCTCCGCAAGCGATGCAATCGTCGGAAATTTTGTATGCCATGATAATAATACCTCCGTTTTTTTATTATACATATATTGTATCACAATAATCGTAAAATGCAAGAGCAAATGCAAAAATTTTTCGATTTTTTGCAAAATTTACATTTTTGCAAAAATTACTCCGCGTTATGCCTTCTTCAGCTCGTGCTCGAGCCAGACGAGACCGAGATTGAAAGCCTCGTACAGTCCCTCCTTGGAGCCTTGTCTGAAAATATTCGACTGATTCTTGGGATCGACTATCTGTATGAATATATTGCCCGGCAAATCTCCCTCGGGGGTGCTTTTATGAGACATTATTTCAAGAATGAGCACGCACCTGTCATTCATATCTCCGTAGCATATCGTATCGCCTTCTCTGACGAGAGGCTTTCCTTTATATTCAAGGTATTTTCCGCCGACTGTTTCTCTTTTTTCCACAAAAACACTCACCTTTCTTTTAATCATTCATTATATTATAACACAAAAGCAATGCTTTGTCAAGTTATTTTAAAATATATGCGCCTTTTTGAAAAAAGCTCTCCGACGTCAGCCTGTTCCTTCGCGCAAGCCCGTAAAGCGAGTCGAGCTTGGCGGAAAGGGAGTACTGCAGGGCTCCGCGCGGTGCGTCCGCGGGTTTGGTTATTACGGGTATTCCGCCCGCTTTTCTGTTTTTCGCGAGCAGGGTTCTTCCCTTGGAATTTGCCGCCAAAAGGGTTGTATACTCGGGCAGGGTCTTAAGTACCGACTGCTCCGTACCCGTCATACAAAACAGCGCGGCGCGCCTTATTTTGGTGTCGGTGTACCGCTTTATGCGTGCGCGTGCATACATTTCCTCCGCCGTTACGCTCCTTTTGGCGGCAGTAATCAGCCTGTTTGCTATTCCGCCCTGCGTTTCGGCGATATTTTCAAGCTTTTCGCCGTCGGCAAGCCTGAAAAATGCAAGCACAGCGGTATCCGCCCGTGCCTCGTCCGTGAGGCGTCCCGCCTCCGCCTCACGCCTCAACAGCTCCGCCATATCCGACGGCACGAGACTGCCGAGCCAGTCAAGCTCTCCGCGCGCCAGCATTGCTCTGACGGCGGTTGCCGACGGAAGCTCTCCGCCGTTCAGCTCCGACGCGCCGTAAGCCGCGCCCAGCCTTTTTACCGTCATCGGCTTTATATCCGCTTCCGTACGCTTTATCGCCCTTATGTATGCCGTTCCGAGCAGGTCGTTTGACGAAAAATCGGAGAAGCCTCTTTCCGCCAAGCATTCGAGAAACGCCGCGGCGGAGCCGCTCCCGTTCCGCGTTTTTGCCGAATAGGCATAGCCGAATTGCTTTGTCTCGCAGACCTCCGCCGCGCCCGACAGCTTTTCGGTATCTCCGCATTCCGAGCCGAAAAACAGTACGTTTCCGAAGCCCGCGGCAATGCTTACCGCGGCGGAGGCAAAATAATCCGCGCTTGCACAGCACCAAGGGAAGGGAAGCTCGACGACGAGGTCGGCACCGCATTTTACCGCCGCCTCGGCGCGTATATATTTGTCGGTGACGGCAAGCTCTCCGCGCTGTACCGCGTTTCCGCTCATAACGCACGTCACCGTGTCCGCGCCAAGCTCCCGCGCCTGCCTCAAAAGATACGCGTGACCGTTGTGCAGGGGATTAAATTCGCTTATAATGCAAAAATTTGACATTCTTTTTTCCTTTTTCTTAAAAAATTATTTTTTTCTATTGAAAATCGCCGTGATTTGTAGTATAATTAAATCAATGTAATTTATATCTTTCGGAGGATACGTAAAATGAACATATTGGTTGTAAACGCAGGCTCCAGCTCGCTGAAATATCAGCTTATCGATACGGATACGGGCGTTGTGGGCGCAAAGGGAATCTGCGAAAGAATCGGCACGGACGGCTCGCTCATAGAGCACAAACAGCTTGCAAAGGGACTGAAGCTGAAGCAGGCGTCTCCGATGAACGACCACGCGGACGCCATGAAGCTCGTCGTAAAATACCTGACGGACGCCGAATACGGCTGTATTTCCGATATGAACGAAATTCAGGCGATAGGTCACCGCGTCGTTCACGGCGGTTCGTTCTTTTCGGGCTCTATTCTGATGACCGACGACGTGCTTGCAAAGCTTGAACAGTGCAGAGAGTTCGCTCCTCTCCACACGGCGGCGCACCTGATGGGAATAAAGGGCTGTCTCGAAACAATGCCGGGCAAACCGCAGGTGCTGGTGTTTGACACCGCCTTCCATCAGACGATGGCTCCCGAGGCGTATATGTATGCTCTTCCTTACGAATATTACGAAAAATACGGAATCCGCCGTTTCGGAATGCACGGCACATCGCACCGCTACGTAAGCGCGGAGATGGCGAAACTGCTCGGCAAGCCCGCCGAAGAAACCAAAATAGTTACCTGCCACATAGGAAACGGTTCGTCGGTTTCCGCGGTAAAGGGCGGAAAGGTTATCGATACGTCTATGGGCTTTACTCCTTTGGCAGGCGTGGAAATGGGAACGCGCTGCGGCGACATCGATCCTGCGATAGTCACTTATCTTATGGATAAAGAGGGTATGAACACCGCCGAGATAAACGACGTAATGAACAAAAAATCGGGATTTCTCGGAATTACGGGCTTTTCGTCCGACTCCCGCGACCTTGAGGACGCCATTCTTGCAGGTCCGTCCGACCCGAATTATGAGCGTTCTATGCTGGCGGTCAATATTCTGAAGCACGAGCTTAAAAAGCACATCGGCTCATATGCCGCGCTTATGAACGGTCTCGACGGCGTTGTATTTACGGCAGGTATAGGCGAAAACAGTCCCATGCTCCGCGAATACGTGCTCTCGGATATGGAGTATCTCGGAATAAAGCTTGACAAAGAAGCAAATAAGCTTGCTTTCCGCCGTTCGGAGGCAACGAAGATATCATCGGAGAATTCGGCGGTAACGGTATACGTTATTCCCACGAACGAGGAGCTTGTAATTGCAAGAGATACAGCCGAAATCGTAAAATCCCTTTGAGGGACAAGTGGGACGCGTGTCGCTTTTTGAAAAAAGCTCCGCAAAAACTTTCTGAAAAATAATTTATAGGGCGGAACCCTTAATGAGAACGGAAAACGTGATTGTTTTCGGGGACGCGTTGTCGCTTTTTGAAAAAAGCGCGCAAAAAACTTCCTAA
>CAYVLG010000090.1:0-5195 GCA_964452345.1 uncultured Lachnospiraceae bacterium | reverse complement strand
CCCGCCATAAGCAACATCGGCTTCAGCGTAGGACGCGGACAGACGGTCGGCATAATCGGAGGTACCGGCTCGGGAAAATCAACGCTTGTAAATCTCATTCCCGCGCTGTATCAGCCAAGCTGCGGCGAGGTATTTATAAACGGTAAAAACGCCGCGCTGTATTCCAAAGAGGAGCTGTGCGGCAAGGTAGGCATCGTACCTCAATACGCCGCGCTGTTTAAAGGTACGGTACGTTCAAACCTTTTGTGGGGCAACGAAAATGCGGGCGACGAAGAGCTGTATTCCGCACTTGAGGCGGCTCAAGCCAAGGATTTTATTATGTCAAAAAACGGGCTTGACACGGAAGTTGCTCAAAACGGAGCCAATTTCTCGGGGGGACAGAAACAGAGGTTGACAATCGCGCGGGCACTTGTAAAAAAGCCCGATATACTCATTTTGGACGATTCCTCGTCGGCACTTGACTATGCAACCGAGGCAAGACTGCGCGCCGCAATTTCCGCGCTTGACTACTCCCCCACCCTTTTCACCGTATCGCAGAGAGCCTCGTCGATAATGCACGCGGAACTTATACTTGTTCTCGATGACGGAGAAATTGTCGGTGCGGGAAAGCACGAAGAGCTTTTGCAGTCCTGCTCCGTTTACAGGGACATATGTGAATCTCAGCACACGTCGGGAGGAGAAGCAAAATGAAGGCAAAGAAAAAAGGAAACGTAAAAACATTTTTCCGAATACTCGGATATTTGAAAAGCTACAAGCTTCATTTTATACTGTCAATAATATTTACCGCCCTGTCGGTCGCTCTTACGCTTTACGTTCCCATACTCATAGGAGAGGCGATTGACCTTGCCGTCGGTGCGGGAGCGGTGGATTTGGACGCAATATCAAAAATACTTATACGCGTCGGCGCATGCGTCGTGCTCACGGGTATTCTGCAGTGGATAATAAACGCGCTCAACAACCGTATGACCTACGGAATTGTGAAAAACATCAGACACGAGGCATTCGTCCGCATTCAGCGATTTCCGATATCCTACATCGACGCCAACAGAACGGGCGACGTCGTAAGCCGAATAATAACCGATACGGATCAATTTGCCGACGGTCTTTTATTGGGCTTTACGCAATTTTTCAACGGCATTATGACAATTCTCGGCACCCTGATTTTTATGCTGCTAATCAGCCCGCCGATAACTCTGCTTGTAATTGTTCTGACGCCTCTTTCCCTGTTTGTCGCGGGATTTATCGCAAAAAGAACTTACTCGATGTTCAGACTTCAGTCGGAAATACGCAGTGAACAAACCTCGCTCATCGACGAGGCGGTAACGGGACACAAGCTCGTCTTGGCATTCAGCCGAGAAGAAAAAATAATCGAAGAATTCGACGAAATAAACGGCAGACTCGGAAAAGCTTCACTGAAGGCAACCTTCTTTTCGTCGCTGACAAACCCCTCGACAAGATTTGTAAACGCCACGGTTTACGCGCTTGTCGCACTCACGGGGGCACTGATATGTATAAACCGCCCTGCCATGCTGTCCGTCGGTATGCTTTCAAGCTTCCTTGCCTATTCGACTCAGTACACAAAGCCATTTAACGAAATATCGGGAGTCGTAACGGAGCTTCAGAACTCGATAGCCTGTGCCGAAAGAGTTTTTGCTCTTATTCAGGCTCCCGTGCTCGAGGACGGCGAACTCGCGGACAGGCACTTTGAAGGCAATATAGAATTCAAAAACGTATGCTTCTCGTATAACGAGGATAAGCCGTTTATAAAGGATTTCAATCTTTCCGTGCATTCGGGAGAGCACGTGGCGATAGTCGGTCCCACGGGCTGCGGAAAAACAACGCTTATAAATCTGCTTATGCGATTTTACGACGTGACCGGCGGTGAAATACTGCTTGACGGAGAAAACATAACAGGCTTTTCGCGCCATACGCTCCGTCACTCCTTCGGAATGGTGCTTCAGGACACGTGGCTTTGCGCAGGAACGGTAAGAGACAACATCGCCTTCGGAAAAGCCGACGCAACCGATGAGGAAATAATAGCCGCGGCAAAGCAGGCTCACGCTCACAGCTTTATACGCAGACTTCCGAACGGCTACGATACGGTTATCGGAGAAAACGGCGGCTCGCTCTCGCAGGGTCAAAAACAGCTTTTGTGCATTGCACGCGTTATTCTCTGCCTCCCCGAAATGCTCATACTCGACGAGGCAACCTCGTCGATAGATACGCGGACGGAAATGCGTATACAAAAGGCGTTTGCGTCGATGATGAACGGCAGAACGACGTTCATTGTGGCACACCGTTTGTCTACGATTCTCGACGCGGACAAAATCCTCGTTATGAAGGACGGCGGAATTGTCGAACAGGGCAAGCACGGCGAACTGCTTGCAAAGCACGGCTTCTATTACGAGCTGTACAACAGCCAATTTGCCAATCAGGCAGGCAAATAACATAAAAAAGCTTTCTCCGTGTCGGAGAAAGCTTTTTTGTATATTGAGTTATTAAGATTATTTTCTGCCGCCGTCAAAAACAGCGTTTAAAACGATCAGCACGGCGGCGTACAAAATTCCCGCAACGGGCCACGTTATCCAGCTTTGGCGCGCGCCGATATCGTACATCAGCGTCCAAACAAGGAATACTGCCGCCGCGGCAAGCCAATACACTCCGCTTACGGCGGAAATTATTTTTTCTTTTCTTCCCTTGCCGTTTTTCTCTTCGACGGCATAGTCACCTTCGCGCAAAATTTTTTGCATGCTTGCCATACGGACTCCCGAAAGAATGAAGAAAACCACGCCCGCGCCGACCGTTGCAAGCATAACGTCAAGCGTTACGGCTATCAGAAGCTCGCTTTCCGAAAAGGAGACGGCAAGCAAAGGAATCGGAGACAGAACGCAAAGGCAGGTACCTATTATATTAAATTTTATGTACGTCGGACGGTATGCCCGTTTTTTCTCTTCAACCGTTTCGCTGACGCCGTGCTCCGTTTCAAATTCTTCATTTTTTCCGTTCAAAAATTCATAAGGCGCGTTTTTTAATCCGCAGTAAACGAACAGACCGACGGCGGCGGCAACCGTCAGTATCAATACGGCGATACCGACCGCGCATGCAAAATTCTCGCCGATTGCCATTTGCGGTATTTCGCTGAATATTGCCAGCGTTATTAATACTATCGGAGACAGGATACACAGCAGTGTCGCCGCCGCGATATATTTTGCCGCAGATATACGCCATTCCAAAAAAGCCTGCGCCTCGCCGAGAGAAATTCTGCGCACGGCACGGTCTCCGCGCTCTTCGAGGTTCTCCTCATCCTCGATTTCGTCCTTAAGAAGATAATCCGTCGTTACGCCGAACAGTCTCCCGAGAGCCAAAATCTTTTCTACGTCGGGCACGCTCTGCGCGCTCTCCCATTTTGAAACAGCCTGCCGCGACACGTTCATTCTCTCGGCAAGCTCTTCCTGTGACCAACCGTTCTTTTTTCTCAGTTTAATAAGCTTATCGGCAAAAATCATATTTTTCCTCTGTCAGAATTATTTGCGGAGACTTTCCCCGTATGAAAATATTATACCGTGTTCGGCGTTCGACGTCAACCAAGTATACATTTCAATTTGTCAACCGACGGTTGCTTTTTGGGGATGCGATTTACGCTTTTTTGAAAAAAAGCTTAGCAAAAAACTTTTAAGAGAAAATAGGCGTAATGTAATAACAAAAAACAATCACGTTTTTCGTTCTCATTAAGGGATCCGCCCTATAAATTAATTTTCAGGAAGTTTTTGCGTCGCTTTTTTCAAAAAGCGACACGCGTCCCCCGCATCCCCACACGCGTCCTATGCAAAAAGCGGGACGCTATTGCGTCCCGCTTCTGTTTGGTGCGAGAAACGGGACTTGAACCCGTACGGTGTAAACCACACGCCCCTCAAACGTGCGCGTCTGCCAGTTCCGCCACTCTCGCATTTGCTACCGCGCTTGCGGCAACATATAATATTATACTCTTTTTTTAAAAAAAGTCAATACTTTTTTCGAAATTTCTTTTCAAAAAATCCGTTTTTTTCGATACGGATAAAATACGCCGTTTTTGATATCCGTTTTTGTGCAAAATAAACCATAAAACCAAACTGTGCCGATAACTGCAAAATCCGCCGCCGTAAAGGCATAATACGCGTATCTTTAAAATATGCTTTATCCGAAACGTTTTTTCGGTACGGAGGTTATGTTATGAAGAAGAAATGCAGACTGAGGCTCGGTCTTTTTTCGGCGGTTATGCTTGGCGCCGCCGCCGTGAGTATGCCGAGATATTTTCCCGCCCTTATCGGAGCCGCCGCAATACACGAGACGGGACATATACTCGCGGCGCACCTTTTGAAGCTGCCTATGCGGGAATTCAAGCTCGGACTTTTCGGAGCGTCGCTGACGCCCGAGAGCGCGCTTTTTTCCTATACCGACGAAATAATACTGTGTCTTTTCGGACCGATGTTTAATTTTCTGTCCGTGCCCGCCGCCGTATGCTTATTTAAAGCCTCCCCGTTCTCCGCATTCGTTTTATCCTCGGTTTTGCTCGGCACGGTAAATCTTCTCCCGATATCGGGCTTTGACGGCGGAAGAATACTTTCGGCTTTTTTAAGTATGCTTCTGCCTCCGCGCGCCGTGGTAAAAATCATCGGTGCGGCGTCGTTTGTATTCCTGTTTTCGCTGTGGTGCATTTCACTTTATCTGATGATACGCGCGGGTGCCTCACTGCCTCTTTTCGTATTTTCCGCCTCGGCGTTTGCAAAAATTTTTATTACCGAAACGACCTGAATTTGATTTTGAAGATTTTCGGAGATTTTCAAAGTATAAGCGAGAAAAAGGGAGATTTTCGGCTCAAAAATCCGTTTTAATCCGTTAAATTAAATTTTTTGACTTTTTTTGCAAGAAATTTCATAAAACGTATTGCAATTTCCGCAAATATCTGTTACAATATTATATCGGAAAATCCTTTAGGGGAATTTCCGATATTTTTTATAATATTTTATCATTTTTTTACAAAAGGAGTCTTTATGTGGAATGAAAACAAAGCTTATCGAACTGAAAAATATCTGCAAGGCGTTTGACGGCGAGCAGGTTCTTTCCAACGTCAATCTTTACATCAACGACCATGAGTTTATAACTCTTCTCGGTCCTTCGGGCTGCGGAAAAACGACCACTCTCCGTATCATCGGCGG
>CAYVLG010000089.1:0-5215 GCA_964452345.1 uncultured Lachnospiraceae bacterium | reverse complement strand
AAGCAGTGCGGCAACATAGGTACAAAGTATCGAAAGACCTCTGATACCGCTCTTCTTTTTGATTTTTTTGAATATTTTAAACTCAAAAAGCCTAAGAAGAGGATTGAGGATATAGGCTATCGCAAAGCCTATCAGTATCGGACTGAATACCGACAGCACAGATGCAAATACCGCCGAAACCGCGCCTATATTTACAAGCGCGTACAGCACGACGAATATAATCGCGCAAATAAAAGTCGTAATCACAAGTCCTTTTCTGGCGTTATCGGTAATTTTCATTAAATTCATTTCCTCCGCGGTGAAGATATAATTGATATTACATATTATATTATTTTATAATTTTTAGCGTCACAAGTCAATAGAATTTTTCAAAATTTACATATTAAACACAAATTTTATATTTTTCACTTGCAAATTTACCGAACTTATGTTATATTATAAATAGTTTGTCGGTATCATACGGAGGCGTACTATGAGTGAAATCGTAAAAAAAGCATATGCAAAAATAAATCTTCATCTCGACGTAACGGGAATAAGAGACGACGGATATCACAGTGTAAACAACGTTATGCAGAGCATTTCGCTGTGCGACACGGTAACGGTATCGGAACGCACAGACGGAGAATATTCGGTAAGCTGCACGAACAGCGGCGTCCCCGCAGGCGCGGACAATCTTGCGGTGCGTGCCGCCGCCGCCTTTTCAAAAGCGACAAAAATCAAAAACGGCGTGAACATAGAAATAGAAAAAAATATACCGATGGCGGCGGGACTTGCGGGCGGCAGTGCCGACGCGGCGGCGACGCTTCTCGGAATGAACGAGCTTTTCGGTTCTCCGCTTACCGTCGAAGAGCTTTGCAGGTTCGGCGGTATGCTCGGAGCCGACATTCCCTTCTGCATATGCGGAGGAACCGCATTTGCGGATGGCAAGGGTGAAATTCTTCATCCTTTTCCGCCCCTTCCGGACTGCACTCTTGTAGTCGCATGCGGAGGCGAGGGCGTATCCACACCGCAGGCTTTCGGTATGCTTGACGGACTTTACAACAAATTCGTATCCGAGCTGTTCTATACCCCGCGTTCACTGTCACTGCTGAAGGCGGCAGCGGAGAACGGCAATATATCGGAAGTTGCCTCAAATATGTATAACATTTTTGAAAAGCCGATACTTGCAGTCCGACCCGTCGCGGCAAACCTGAGGCGTATAATGCTGTCCTCGGGTGCTCTCGGAGCGATGATGAGCGGCAGCGGTCCCTCGGTGTTCGGGATATTCGACAGCACCGCCGCCGCTGAAAGTGCCTGCGAAACAATCAAAAAAATCGGCGTCGTTCCCCACATCTGCAAGCCGATAATATAGACAAAGCAATCCGTTGTCCTTTGTGTAAATGCACCAATTTTAAGTTTTGCTATTGACAAACAAAAAAAATATGGTATAATAGTAATAATTACAATGCCGAATAGGAGAAAAAATCACAGTGGACAACGGCGATAGCGACGGGAACTGTCGAAATATCCGTAACAACATAAACGCAAATATAACATTTTTAACGAACGCATAATTCCGAAAGCGAAAATTCGGGCTTATGCTTTTTTGCGTTTCAAAGTTTTTATCCGAACCGACATTGAAAATCCGACAAACGGAAATATTTATTTTTAAGGAGTTAAATTTATGCTGCCCGACGGGAGTTTACCGACAATCATAGGTATGCTTGTATGCCTTTGCTTTTCCGCATTTTTTTCCGCAAGTGAAACCGCCTTTACATCGTTCAACAGAGCGAGAATGAAGCTCTATGCCGAGGAAGGAAACAAAAAAGCCGTTCGAGTTTTAAAGATGAGCGACAATTACGACAAACTGCTCTCGACAATACTCGTCGGCAATAACATAGTCAACATAACCTTGTCCTCCGTGGCAACGGTATGGTTTATAAAATTGCTTTCCAACACCTCCGCGGCAGGCACGGCTTCGACCGTATCAACCATTGTTTCGACGGTCGTTGTCCTGATTTTCGGAGAAATAACGCCGAAAAGCCTTGCAAAGGATCATTCGGAAGGTCTTGCAATGACCGTATCCGGATTTTTAAGCTTTTTGATAGCGATACTTACCCCCATCAATTTCATATTTATGATGTGGAAAAAGCTTATAAACAAAATATTCAAACCCAAAAATGAGGATACCGTAACAGAGGGCGAAGTTCTTACTCTTGTGGACGAGGCTCACGAGGACGGAAGCATCGACGAATACAACAAGGAGCTCATAGAGAATATCTTTGAATTTGACGATTTGTCGGCAGGAGAAATCGCAACCCACAGAATAGACATAACAATGCTCTCTGTCGAGGACACCGTCGAGGAATGGGACAGCATAATAAACAACAGCCGTTTTTCACGCTACCCCGTATACGGCGAACGCGTCGACGACATTATAGGAATACTTGACGCCAGAGCTTATTTCAGACTTGAAAACAAGAGCAAGGAAAATGTGCTTGAAAATGCAGTGTTCCCCGCATATTTTGTTCCCGAAACCGTAAAAGCCGACGTTCTTTTCAGAAATATGAAAGCAAATAAGGAATTTTTCGCCATCGTACTCGACGAATACGGCGGAGTGCGCGGTATAGTCACGCTTACCGACCTTGTAGAGTGCCTTGTCGGCGAATTTACCGAAGTTGAGGAGGGAGAAAGCGACGAGGAGCTCATAACTTCTCTCGGAGACGGCAAATGGCAGATCGGCGGTACGGCGTCCATTGCCGACGTCGAGGAAGCCATCGGCGTTGAAATAGGCGACGATTCCGATACCTTCGGCGGCTACGTGCTCGGTCTTTACGGCTCTGTCCCCGAGGACGGCTCAACCTTCGAGCTCTCGACGGATACTCTCGACATCAATATAGAGGCTATAAAGGAACATAAGATAGAGCGTGCGATAGTTACACTCAAAGCTCCGGAGCCTGCGGACGTCGACGGCGAAGAGGTCGTCGCCGAAAAAGAAAACTGATATCAAAAAGCATATGCCCGATTTTTTGCGGCATATGCTTTTTTAAATTGTAAATTTACAAAATGTTGTTGAATTATATCTGTATATATGCTATACTGTTGAGGCATACTTATGAAAGGATTGGGTACATTATATGACCTTAAAAAATTTCTTAAAGAAACTGCTTTGTCACTCCTGCTGTTATTTTTCCGTATGTATATTGCTATACATCATTATTGCGGCAATTATGAACGTTGACGACGAAAGACTTTTGTTGGATGCCGGAAGAACGGTGCTGTTCTTCGTATTTTCGCTTTTGCTGGCACTTGCAAACAATCTTCTCGTGCTAAAGACGTTTTCGGGCAAGCTCAGGCTTATACTGCACTATTTGCTGACAGCCTTCGCGTTTTACAGCTGTTTTATGCTTCCGCTGTCTTTAAAAGCCGCCGGCATTCTCATCGGGCTTGTTGTATTTACGGTAGTTTATTTTGCAGTGTGCGGCATTGTAACGCTGTTTAAATCCAAATACCGCAGAAATACCGAAAAGACGGAAGCTTACAGTAAGCAGTTTTCAAAAAGCTCAAAATAATATACCGTGATCCGAATAATTTATTAAAGGGTCAAAAATATGAAATATAAGCCGTTGATTATTTCCGCTCTCTCCGCAGTGCTGTTATTTTCTTCCTGTTCCGACAATACCGCCGCAACCGCGGCTGATACGGGGGACAAGACAAACGCCGTGTCCTCCGAAGAAGAAAAACAGGCATCGCTTTTGAGAGAAACGCCCGACAGCGGGCAGGAATATATCGACGGCTTTATTTTTATAGGCGAATCCACCACGTACCATATGAAAAGCCGAGGCGTCTTGTCGGGCGGCAGCGACACAAAGCAGGTTTGGGCTCCGAAAAGCGGAACAGCCACGCTCAACTCCGCCGTAAAAACACTGAAAATCGTTTATCCGGAAACAGGTGAAGAAATGCGCATCGGAGAAGCCGCAAAAATAAAAAAGCCGAAGTTCGTGCTTCTTACTTTCGGCTTGAACGGAGCGGTGCAAAAGGTCAAGTCGGGAAAAGACTATTTTCATACCTGCTATTTATACCTGATAAACGATATCCGAATCAACAGCCCCGAAACAAAAATAATTCTTCAATCCTGCTTCCCCGTTTCCGCGGAAATGGACGTGAGCAATTACTCGGTTGACGTCGAAACGCTTATGAGCTACATCACGCTTATAAACTCGTGGACCCTTGAGCTTGCCGAAAACGAAGGCTTGAATTATCTCAATACAATTGAGGTACTGACAAATTCGGAAGGCTATCTTCGGCAGGAATACGACGTCGGCGACGGTTATCACCTGACAACCGAGGCATACGTTAAAATACTTGAATATATAAGAACGCACAAATACACGGAGAATATATGAAAAAATTTATTCTTTTAACCGCAATCGCCGCTGCGGTTCTGACGTCCTGTGCCAAGGTCGGATATACAGACAGTATCAGCTGCCGCGATATAGTCAACACCGTAATTGAGACAGCCGACGGTGAAAATGAATATGAGCCGTTTGAAACGTCCCACATCGAGCACTATTTTAAGTCAACCGATAAATACGACGATTACTATGCCGTTTACTCAACCGATACGTCGGATATAGACGAGATTGGAATATTTCACGCCTCAAGCAAAGACAACGCCGAAGCGCTGGTTAAAGAATGCCGAAGCTACATTGAGGAATTGCAGGAAAATTCGCGTGCATTCATCGCAAGCTATGCGCCCGAGGAGCTTCCGAAGCTTGACGGCGCACAGGTAAGACGCTTCGGCAATTACGTGATTTATACGGTTCTTGATGAGGAGCACACCAACGAAATTTTCGAACAAGTCAAGAAACGTTTAATTATAAACGCCGACTGATTTTCGGCGGTCTGCTCACTCCCCATAACGGTATATTACACGTCGAACCGAATTCAAGCCAAAACTTTGCCAACCGTAAGCAAACCGCAGCGGTTGGCTTTTTTTACTTACTCGTACCGACCTTATTAATATCAAGAATTTTCTCCAAAATAACGGAATTGGTAAAATTTCATAAATACTACCAATCATTCGCAAAGTGTTTGACTGCGTTAAAAATCTATAGATTTATATATTTTTGCCTGTACCTTATTTCCGCATGCAAAACCGTCTGCCGTCAAGCTGTCGAACATACCTATATGTACGGGGACGGTATATTTTGCGTTCACTCTTTCGGCAAATCTT
>CAYVLG010000088.1:0-5347 GCA_964452345.1 uncultured Lachnospiraceae bacterium | reverse complement strand
ATTAAGTCCGTACTCCGTCGGCGTGTGATCGTTAAAGCCTATGAACGGGTGAATAACCATTATCGGAATGTCAAAACGGGCGCAGTCCGTTAAACAGTCAATGAGAGTCTGTTTTACTTGTTTGCTGTCCTCGTGAGCATTCCAAAGATGGCTGACGTCACATTTACCGCTGAAGGGTGAGTGTATGGATTGCTGGTACAGCCCGAGTTTTGCCGCCTTGTTGGCTATTTCTTCGGTTCTCTTGGGGCGCCATACCGTAAAAAACGCATCGAATCCTGTGTTTTTTATACATTCCATTTGGTCAAGTATATCCATTTTTATTTTTTCGTCTATATTGATACCCAATTTGTAATGTGACATATATTGCCTCCGAATTTAATTATATTGTACCTTGATTTATAAAGCTTTTACACGTATCAGTTTTGACTGTGCGATTTATAATAGTTCATCAAGCAACCGTCGAGTATAATTTCTTTTTCGTCTTCGGTCAAACCTTTGACGTAAAGCTTTATGTCGCTTATTGTGCCGTCTGATTTAACAACCTTTGCGGCAAATTCTTCTTTTCCGTCTATTATTGCCTGACGTATGCCGCCGACGAAAACGTAATCGCCCGTTTCATACGGAAATTCGGTGCCATCGGCAAGGGTGAAGGGAAGTATGCCCCAGTTTATGCAGTTTGAACGGTAACGCTTGGTTGCAAATTCATAGCAGATATTCGCAAAGCCTCCGAGTACCTTTTGGCACGATGCCGCTTGCTCTCGTGCAGAGCCGTCTCCAGGCTTGTTGGCAAAGACGCACGAGCCGAACTGAGTGTTCTTTATCAAAGCTTTGTCACCCAACGCTTCGAATACCCGTACAAGTTCATCGGGATTGTCGCCGTTTCTTCTTGATGCCTCAACTGTGGCTACTGCCTTTGAGTTTCCTACATACTCGGGAACTCGGCGGGAGAGCGCAAATTCCGCAAGTCTGAGGGGATTTGAACGGTAAGACGAAGTTTCTCCGGAAGGAATAAGCTCGTCGGTGGTTGTGACGGGGTCGCGAATGACTGCCGCAAGCTTTACGAGAAGGTTGTCCGCAAGCTCGTATTGTGTAGGCCAATCGGTGATATTGGGACCGAATACAAGCTCGGCATCCTTATCTGCCTTGCCATAGCCGTAGTAAACTCTCTTTTCGTAAACGCTTCTGTCGTATTTGTATTCGTGCGGTGTGTACTCGTAATCGACGTCGGTTGCCGCAGTGATATATCCGCCGTTTGCCGCCGTCGCCGCGATACTTCTGGCGTCCATAAGCGCAACACCCGACAGCTGTCCTTCGCCGGGCTTAGAGCCTTCGCGGTTGGGGAAATTTCGTGTTGTGTGACGTAACGACAGCCCGTTGTTCGCAGGAACATCTCCGGCTCCGAAGCAGGGACCGCAGAACGAGGGCTTTATGACGGCTCCTGCCTTCAAAAGCTCGGTTGTAGCGCCTATATTCGTCAGCTCAAGCGATACGGGAACGCTGGTCGGATAAACGGAAAGCGAGAAATAATCAGCTCCCGTGCTCTTGTCCTTGAGTATTGCCGAAGCCTCGTCGATACTGTCGAACATACCGCCCGCACAGCCTGCTATTATACCTTGATCCGCAAGTACTCCGTTCTTCTTTACTTTTGAGCGGAGATCAAGCTTGCATTTTCCGAATTTCTTTGCCGCCTCGGCTTCCACGCCGGCAAGAATTTCGTCGGCATTTGCAATAAAGTCGTGTATTGTATAAGCGTTGGACGGGTGGAAGGGAAGCGCAATCATAGACTCCATCTTGTCGAGATTAATTTCTATCATCGAATCGTAATATGCAACGCTTCCGGGGCGAAGCTCCTTGTAATCATCGGGGCGTCCGTGTGTGATATAGTGCTTTTTTACCACCTCGTCGGTTTCCCATATGGAGGACAGACAGGTTGTTTCCGTTGTCATAACGTCGATTCCGTTGCGGAAATCAATGGGAAGATTTTTCACTCCGGGGCCGACAAATTCAAGCACCTTATTCTTTGCAAAACCGTTTGCAAAGGTTGCGCCGACGAGTGCGATTGCAACGTCGTGAGGACCGATACCCTTTTTGGGAGTACTCGTAAGATATACGAGAACAACTTCGGGTGTTTTTATATCATACGTATTCTTAAGCAGTTGCTTTACAAGCTCCGGACCGCCTTCTCCTATACCCATTGTTCCCAATGCGCCGTAGCGTGTATGTGAGTCCGAGCCGAGTATCATTTTGCCGCAGCCCGCAAGCTCTTCTCTCGCAAAAGAATGAATTACGCTTTGGTTGGCGGGAACGTATATTCCGCCGTATTTTTTTGCTGCCGACAGACCGAATACATGGTCATCCTCGTTGATGGTACCGCCCACTGCGCAAAGGGAATTGTGGCAGTTGGTCATAGCATACGGTATCGGAAATTCTTTCAGACCGCTTGCACGTGCCGTTTGAATAATTCCGACGTAGGTTATATCGTGTGAAGCGAGAGCGTCGAATTTAATACGCATCTGCCCTTCGGTATTTGATACGTTATGCGCGTTCATAATGGAATACGCTATTGTGTTCTTTCGGGCTTCTTCGGCAGGAACGGACGAACTCTGTGACGGAACACCGTTGACAAGATATACGCCGTTTGAATGTAATTTTATCATTTCGGGATCTCCTTTATATTTTTGATTTTATTGTAAAAGTAAATACTATTTAATTATAACCCAAAACGGCGGAAATGTCAAGTAAAAGCTGTCGGAATCTTACGCTTTTACAATATTTTAAAAGTTTTTTGGCAATACGGAGAAAAAGCTATTGCAATTAAGGACCAAAAGTGGTATAATTCTAATTATCTGAATGAATTTGAAAAGGTACGGAAAATAAAATGACGGGAATCGGAACGATTGTAAACGTGGCGGCTATTGTCGCCTGCGGCTGTATAGGACTTCTTTTCAAAGGCGGCTTAAAGGACAGATTTAAAGAGATTATGACGCAGGCGTGCGGGCTTGCCGTGGTTTTCATCGGAGCGGCAGGCGCATTTGAAATGATTTTTTCTGTTGAGGAAAACCGAATTTCATCAAATTACACTATGCTTATTGTTGTTTCTCTTGTGATCGGAGGACTTTTGGGAGAGCTTATCAATATTGAAAAAAGGCTTGACGGACTCGGAGAAAAACTGAAAAAAACGGTGAAGGCGAACGGGGACAGCAAATTTGTCGACGGATTTGTTACAGCATCTCTCGTATTTTGCATTGGAGCAATGGCTATATGCGGTCCGATAGACGAAGCACTTACAGGGGACTCTACAACGCTTTTTGTCAAGTCTGTTCTTGACGGAATTATGGCAATGGTGTTTGCATCGGTTTACGGTGTCGGAGCGATTTTTTCAGCCGTTGCTGTCGGTGTTTATCAGGGAATTTTTACGGTATTCGGAAGCTTTATTTCCGATTTTATGTCGGAAACGCTTATATCTACACTGTCCGGAATAGGTTCGGTGCTGATCTTTGCGGTCGGCGTAAATTTGCTGCGCCCCAAAACCGTAAGAGTCGGGAATTTCCTTCCCGCGCTTATCGTTCCCGTTGTATACGAAGCGATACGGTATCTGCCGTTTGTTAAATAAAACTTCTTGAGGAAAACAGTTATGAATGCAGGTAAAGTAAAAAAATATTTAAAAAGATATTTTATCGACGCTATGAGTGCTATGGCTCTCGGACTTTTTGCGTCTCTTCTGATTGGAACGATATTCGGAACGGTCGGAAAATATACGGGTCTTGAATTTTTCAATGAAATCAATACATATGCTTCGGCGGCGTCGGGCATGGCGATAGGCTGTGCAATTTCCGCGGCTCTCGGTGCTCACCCGCTTGTGGTTTGCAGCTGTGCCGTTGTCGGAAGCATGGGATATTCGATAAGCGGAGCAGGACCGGCGGGGGCATTTTTTGCGGTAATTGCCGCATCGGAAATAGGTATGCTCGTTTCTAAGAAAACAAAGGTCGATATTCTTGTGACTCCGACTGTTGCGCTCCTTTCCGGATTTGCCGTTGCAAAGCTTTTGTGTCCCGGAATTGCGTTTGTTATGAAAGCACTCGGTAACTTTATAAATGCGGCTACCGATATGAGACCGCTTTTAATGGGAATAATCATATCGGTTGTTGTAGGGATAATACTCACATTGCCGATATCGAGCGCGGCGATATGCGCAAGTATAGGTATTGCGGGGCTTGCCGGCGGAGCCGCGGCGGTCGGCTGCTGCTGTCAAATGGTCGGATTTGCGGTGATAAGCTTTAGAGAGAATCGCTGGGGAGGCGTTGTTGCGCAGGGACTCGGTACTTCAATGCTTCAAATGGGAAATATTTGCCGCAAGCCTCAAATATGGATTGCCCCTACGCTCGCTTCTGCCGTTTGCGGTCCGTTGTCCACTCTTGTTTTCAAGCTTGAATGCAGCGGCGTTTCGGCGGGTATGGGAACGTGCGGTTTGGTAGGACCGATAGGTATCATATCGGCAACTCCGAACGGAGTGTTAAAGTGGGTCGGAATAATATTGCTCTGTGTTGTTTTACCCGCCGTGCTGTCTTTTGCGTTTAATGAGATTTTGCGTAAAATCGGTTGGATAAAAACGGGGGATATGAAAATAGAGGCGTAAATTATCCGATTGGTGTATTTATCAAAACACATATCGAATTTTTGTTCAAGTTGCACATTTTAGCAAATGCAATTTTGGGCAATATTACAATTAGTTCATATTTTGATGTTGATTTGTTCACAATTTCTGTGGTATAATATATGCACAGAGAAAAAAGCAAAAGTTTTACGGAGCGTATGAAAGGAAGGTAATTTTTATGAGCGCAAACGGCGTATACGAATACAGAATTGAAATTGATACATTGGAAGACGCAAAAAAGCTTGTTGAAATTTCGACAAGACTTCAAGGCAAAATAGTTTTAAAAAGCGGCTCTAAGTTTTCGGTGAACGCAAAGAGCCTTCTGGGAGTTGTTCTTGCAAAGAAACTCAATTGGAGCAATCTCAAAATCGTTATGGATAACGATTATTATAACGAATATAGGAAATATATCGTCGACTGATAATTTCCGCATTGGTACAGTGACGTTTCGTAAAAAACTGTTCTCTGAATACCTGAATAAAAATACCTGATACGGCCGCCTCAAACACTTTTTAGCGTTTGAGGCGGTTTTGCTTTTGCGTTTATATGAAAAAACAAAACCGATTATTATAAGCCTTCGGTAAATTTTGAAAAAAAGTCTTGACAAATTATAAAAAAGTGGTATAATATTTCACATAAGTTGTAGAAGAGTAAGAATATCGGCGTAAAGTGTCCGACGGACGGGGAGTTGAC
>CAYVLG010000087.1:0-5405 GCA_964452345.1 uncultured Lachnospiraceae bacterium | reverse complement strand
TCGTTTTCACGACGCACCTGCTTAATTGGCCGTCGCTGCTCGGCACATATCACGCTCCGATAAGAGACCTGACCTACGAATGCCTTTTCGGTCAATAATCAATACCCGCAAAAACAGAAGTGACCCTTGACTGCTTAACCGCAGCCAAGGGTCACTTCTGTTCACTCTTGATATCTAACATCTTTTGTAATCCTCTCTTTCCCAAAATACCGACAAGCTCACACCGCATTCTCTCAAAAACTCATTTCTCTCAACATCTTTAGTAAGACGGCAAACGTTTTTCGTAACACAAGTTTTTAAGCACGTCGGGAACCAAGCGAAAACGACGTATATTCCGAACAAAAGCTACATTTTGTTGAATAATCTATATAAAGCGTAACGCCGCCGCGGCACAGAATTCTGCTTTTGTTTCCTTCCGTAGTATTTGACACCCTGATAGCTTGGCATCTTAAATCTCTTTGCTCTCTATCTCCTCACACAAAGCGTTCGGATA
The DNA here is from genome assembly GCA_964452345.1 of uncultured Lachnospiraceae bacterium. Taxonomy (GTDB): domain Bacteria; phylum Bacillota; class Clostridia; order Oscillospirales; family CAG-272; genus HGM12713. Next base: position 4,912 of record CAYVLG010000087.1, on the reverse strand, counting down.
TCCATACCGTTTTTCCTTGGCAATCAGTCAGGTTTTATCTTTCCATCGGACCGTCCTCCTTTACTACGTCTATATTATACCACACTTTTCGGAGTTTTGCAATATGTAATTTTGTAAAAACTTAACATCTGATTTTTGTATACAACGCAGATTTTTGCATTATATCACAATTTTCACTTTACAATCTCCCCGTTTTATGATATAATAGATATGTTGGCGTGCAGAAAATGCACGCTTTTTTATTGCAATGTTGTTTTTGCTCCGAATGTTCGACGCAAAATCGGTCATAAAACAAAAAAGTCAAAAACAAATAAAGAAAATCCTATTGACAATATATTATAAATGTGGTACAATATATACAGCAAATTGCGTTTTGTACCGTTTTGCGTGCAGAACACGGCAATTCGCTCATAAAAGCAAAAAGGACGATTGATATGAAGTTCTACACCGAACCCATTGAAAAATCCCCGAGAATAAGCAAGCTCGTCGAGGCACTGTACAAAAAAATGCCCGAGGTTGAAGCCGACAGAGCCGTGCTGCTGACGGAGTCCTACAGGGAGACCGAGGGCGAGCCGATAATCACACGGCGTGCAAAGGCTTTCAGGCATATTCTCGAAAACATACCGATAACAATCCGTGAAAACGAGCTCATCGTCGGCTCTGCAACCAAGGCGCCGAGAGGCTGTCAGGTTTTTCCCGAATATTCCTTTGAATGGCTTGAGGCTGAATTCGATACGCTCGAAACAAGAAACGCCGACCCGTTTTCAATCTCGGAGAAAACAAAAGAAACACTTTCCGATGTATATAAGTATTGGAAAGGAAAAACGACGAGCGAATTGGCGACAGCCTATATGTCCGACGAGGCAAAAACGGCAATAGCTCACGGAATGTTTACACCGGGAAATTATTTTTACAACGGAATAGGTCACGTCACGGTCGATTACCCCAAGGTACTCGCCGTCGGCTACGAGGGTATTATCGCCGAAGCGCACGGAGAGCTTGACAAGCTGTGCGTTGCCGACGCGGACTATGCGAAAAGGAAACATTTTCTCGACGCCGTAATCACAAGCTGTGAAGCGGCAATTACATATGCGGAGCGTTATTCCGCGCTCGCCCTTTCAATGGCAAAAACCGCCGAGCTTGCAAGACGGCGGGAGCTTGAGGACATTGCGGCGTGCTGCCGCCGAGTTCCGCGGCACGGAGCGGAGAGCTTCCGCGAGGCGTGCCAAAGCTTTTGGTTTGTTCAGCTCCTTTTGCAGATGGAATCAAGCGGACACTCGATATCTCCGGGACGTTTCGACCAATATATGTATCCTTATTATAAGAAGGATATCGACAGCGGAGCCGTCACGCGGGAGCAGGCTCAGGAGCTTATGGACTGCGTATGGGTCAAGCTCAACGACCTCAACAAGGTTCGCGACGCGGACTCCGCCGAGGGCTTCGCGGGCTACAGCCTGTTTCAGAATCTCATAGTCGGCGGACAGGACAAAAACGGGCGCGACGCGACGAACGACCTCTCGTTTATGGCGATAACCGCAACGGAGCACGTATTCCTGCCGCAGCCTTCTTTCTCGGTCAGAGTATGGAACGGAACGCCGCACGAATTCCTTATACGCGCCGCCGAGCTGACGCGCACGGGCATAGGCTTCCCCGCTTATTACAACGACGAAGTAATTATTCCGTCCCTGCAGAGCAGAGGACTTACGCTTGAGGACGCGCGCGACTACAATATAATCGGCTGTGTGGAGCCTCAAAAGGCGGCAAAAACGGACGGCTGGCACGACGCGGCATTTTTCAATATGTGCCGACCGCTCGAGCTTGTATTCACGCAGGGCCGTGACAAGGGAGAGCAGATAGGTCCGAAGACGCAGAGCGTCGAAGATATGAACAGCTACGAGGAATTCGAGCTGGCATACAGAGAACAGATGAATTATTTCATAAGACTTCTCGTAAACGCCGACAACGCAATAGACCTTGCCCACGCCGAACGCTGTCCGCTCCCCTTTCAATCCTGTATGGTAACCGATTGTATGGCAAGAGGAAAAAGTCTGCAGGAAGGCGGTGCGGTATACAACTTTACGGGTCCGCAGGGCTTCGGCATTGCAAACGTGACCGACGCGATGTACGCGCTCAAAAAGCTTGTGTTTGAGGAAAAGAGATACACTCTTTCTTTTGTAAAACAAGCTCTCGAGGCAAACTTCGGCAAGGATATGGAGCACGCTATGGCGTCGAAGCTGACGCAGAAAATCGTCGCTTCGCTCGCAAAATCGGGCAAGGACGTTACCGAGGATGATATAAAACGCGTTTATCTTACGGTTAAAGCGAACAATGCCTCCGACGCCGACAAAAAGAGTTATTTCAAGCTGTATGACGACATAGCCGCTCTCACAAAGTTCGGCAACGACGACGACGAGGTAGACACCTTGGCGCGTGAAATCGCTTATACCTATACAAAACCGCTCCAGGAATACAAAAATCCGCGCGGAGGTATATTCCAGGCGGGACTTTATCCCGTATCCGCAAACGTACCGCTCGGCGCGCAAACGGGTGCGACACCCGACGGCAGACTTGCGTATACGCCGATAGCCGACGGAGTTTCGCCTGCGGCGGGCAGAGACGTAAAGGGACCGACGGCGGCGGCAAATTCGGTATCCTGCCTCGACCACTATATTGCTTCAAACGGCACTCTGTTTAATATGAAATTCCACCCGTCGGCACTCGAGGGCAGAAGCGGGCTTGAAAGCTTCGTCGCTCTTGTCCGCGGCTATTTCGACCGCAAGGGCAGTCATATGCAGTTCAACGTCGTAAGCCGTGAAACACTGCGCGACGCTCAAAAGCACCCCGAAAAATACAAGTCTCTCGTGGTGAGGGTTGCTGGATATTCGGCTCTCTTTACGACACTTTCAAAGGGTCTGCAGGAGGATATCATAAACCGAACCGAACAGCAGGGCTTTTGATTGGCGGTGTACGTATGGAACAGAGATATGAAGATGTACGCGGGCGTATATTCAACATTCAAAGGTTTTCGATTCACGACGGACCCGGAATACGCACAATAGTATTTTTGAAGGGCTGTCCGCTTCGGTGCCGCTGGTGCTGTAATCCCGAATCCCAAAGCTACAAAACGGAAACGATGATAACGGCGGACACCGAAAAAACGGTGGGGCGAGATGTCACAGTTGCGGAGGTTATCAACGAAATCGAACGCGACAGAGTATATTACAGGCGTTCGGGCTTGGGAGGCGTAACGCTGTCGGGAGGCGAATGCCTATGGCAGCCGGAATTTTCCGAGGCACTGCTCCGCGTCTGCAAAAAGCGCGGAATAACAACGGCGATTGAAACGACGGGATACGCCGATATGGACATTATACGGCGGCTGCTCCCTCACATCGATACGGTGCTTATGGATATAAAGCACATAAACGGAGAAAAGCACCGCGAATTTACCACGCGCGATAATTTCCTGATACTGCAGAACGCCGTATCCATTGCCCGTGAGGCAAAACGGCTTATAATACGCACTCCCGTTATACCGACCTTCAACGACACGGAGGAGGAGATTGCGGAAATTGCAAAATTCGCGTCGTCGCTGGAAAGAGTAACAGAGCTTCATCTGCTGCCGTACCACCGTATCGGCTCGGACAAGTATGCGGGACTGCGGCGCGAATATCAGATGGCGGAAATTTCTCCGCCCGACAAGGCTCATATGAATACACTTCTCAAGGCCGTTGAAAAATACGGACTAAAATGCCGAATAGGAGGTTGACGGTATGCAGGACGAACTTCAAAAGCAAAGAATTATACAGGAGCTTGTTCCGGGAAAGCAAATAACGCTGGCTCACATTATAGCAAATCCCGATGAAATACTTTACAAAAAGCTAGGTCTCGACCCTGCCGTCGAGTACTCAAAATCGGCAATAGGTATACTCACGTTAAGTCCTGCCGAAACGGCGATAATCGCTGGCGATATATCGATAAAAGCGTCGGGCGTTCAGCTTGGCTTTGTCGACCGCTTCAGCGGAACGGTTATAGTAACCGGAACGTATTCCGAGGTTGAAGCATCGCTCAGGGCTGTGACCGAATACGCCGAAGGAACGCTTGGCTTTACAGTATGCAAAATAACGAAAACGTAATGAAAAAAACTCTTCTCGTGGGCAGGCACGGCGTAGGGAAAACAACGCTGAAGCAGGTTTTGCACGGAGAGCAGATACATTATGTAAAAACACAGTATATGGATTACGGCGGCTGGCTGCTCGATTCCCCCGGCGAATACGCCGAGGTACACGGACTCGGAGCGGCGCTGGCGATATACTCCTACGAGGCAGACATAGTCGCACTGCTGATATCGGCAGACGACGATTATTCGCTGTTTCCTCCGAATATAACCTGTATGGTAAACCGAGAGGTTATAGGTATCGTCACGAAAATCGACCGTGCCTCACCCGACAGAGCGGCAAACTGGCTTCGCCTCTCGGGCTGTACACGCATATTTCCGATAGATTCGCACTCGGGAGAAGGCGTTGAAGAATTAAGGGCTTACCTGCGAAAGCAGAGCTAATATAAAAATCAAAAAAATATTTTTATCATAAGGAGAACAAAAATGGTTAACGAGTATGAAATCAAAAAGCAGATATGCGAAATAGGCAAGCGTATCTACAACAAGGGTATGGTCGCGTCCAACGACGGCAACATCTCCGTAAAAATCAGCGACAACGAATTTCTCTGCACTCCTACGGGCGTATCCAAGGGCTTTATGACCCCCGAATACATCTGCAAGGTTGACGCAAACGGAAAGGTTCTTCAGGCAAACGCAGGCTTCAAGCCTTCGTCCGAAATCAAAATGCACATGAGAGTTTACAAGGAGCGTCCCGACGTTAACTCCGTTGTTCACGCTCACCCGCTTTACGCAACG
>CAYVLG010000086.1:0-5454 GCA_964452345.1 uncultured Lachnospiraceae bacterium | reverse complement strand
AAACCTGCGGGCTATGGGCTTTTGTTCCATAGCCCTTTTCGTTACATTTCCGATTAAGCAGTAAAAACTTTGCTCGTTCAACCGCATTTTTAAGGTATTTAGAGTGCTTCTTATCTATTTCAGATACAATATCGTCATAAGCTCTAAAACTATCAATAATAGCAGTTATTCAAGCCTTTACTTCTTCTTTCGCTGTGTAATAATCGTTTTCATTTTCAATATTTTGATAACATTTCACCGTTTTTTCAAATGTGTCGGGATCATTCAAAATATCTCTCAAACGCCTAATTATGGTGTTGCGGAAACGAGATATATTTTCCTCGATTTTAATTCTGTGATATGCCTTCGATCCAATCTCGTCATGATACGTAAAAAAATTATGAATAATCTCTTCGGATGTCTTGTCAGCAGTAATATTCTCAATATACTTTTTGATACTTGTATTAAGCTTTTTGAGCCCATCAAACAACGCACGTGTTCTTTCAAAAAACGGTCTTAAAACTCGAGGATAAGGACGCTCCAACAGTTCTTCGTTGACAAGCGCAGAGTATATTACAGCAATCTCACTTTGATATTTCATTTCTTTGGGGTTAGAAATATCGAGGAATTTACAATTGTAACGGCATAATCCAGCATAACAACTCTGGCTGTTTGGTTATTTGATATCTCATATTCAACCCAACCAAAATCCTTGAGTTTTCTCAAGAATGTTGTAGCCTTCATTCGCGAATCCTTCAGTATTTCCGTTTCATCTTCAAACTCAATATCAGAAATATTCGATAGCTCAAAATAATCTGAAAGCTTTGATACAAGTATCTCTCGGTCTATGCCATACGACAGCTCCGAACGATAGGAGTCATAAATGATTGTGAGACAATCAAAATATAAAATTTTTTATTGACTTGTCAAAGGTTTGAAAAAATTCTCGCCCATAATATCAAAAATGTTCATTCATAACTCCTTTTCAAAAAAATCATTTGATGCTAAACCACAGCTTCAAATCGGTAATGTACTCCTTGAAATCCTCATCCATTTCTACAGTCAGCTTAAGATTACCCACTTGGCTTTTCAATATTTACCTATTTTGTCATCAAATTGTAAAAAGTCATTTTTATCATTGACAAATTATTGACATTCTGTAAATTTTGCGATTAAAAAAGAGATATTATTAAAAAAGCTGTTTACAAAAGAAGCCGTTTATAGTAGAATATTATCGTTAATGTTCGCAATTTGTGGTTTTAAGCAATTGCTAAATATCTTTTTGAGGAGACTTTGGTATGAATAAACAAAACAGCCGCTGTATGTCTTTCGTTTTAGCCGTATTCGTCTGTATGGGATTTGTGCTGTCCGCCGCATCGCTGACGGTATCTGCCGAAAGCATTCCTTCCGCAAATACGGATTGGTTTTCAAAAGACGGCTCCGACCTGTACATAGGTGATATAAACGAACTTTACGGTTTTGCAAGTCTTGTAAATGCGGGAAATGATTTTGAAGGCAAAACGGTGCATTTACTGTACGATATAACGGTAAATACATGCGACATGTCGGATACGGACTTGGATACCTCGTCGCTTACCGTTTGGACGCCGATTGGCAGTACGTCAAGTACACCGTTTAAAGGAACGTTCGACGGTTACGGTCACACGGTATCGGGACTGTATGTAAAATCCAATACAAACCGCGTCGGCTTTTTCGGTGAAATCCAAGGTGCCGAAATAAAAAATTTGAGAATTGAAAATTCACTTTTCATCGGTAAAGGTATGGTCGGCAGTATAGCGGGATATGCCAGAAAGTCGGGCTCTGTTATTTCAAACTGCTTCAGCAGTGCGGAAATAAAAGGTATGTCAGGAACCGCTTTCGGCGGAATTGTAGGTCAGAGTGCAGCGGATTTAACTGTTTCAGACTGTGTATTTGCGGGCAGCGTAAGAGCTCCGAAATCTATAGGAGGCATACTCGGCTTTGCAGATAATTCAAACTCAATAAATGTAACCTTGGATAAATGTATAAACAAGGGGACAATTTCCTTAAACGGAGACAGTAACTGCGGAGAGCTTATCGGAAGCGCGGAAAATAAAGTAAGCATTACGTTATCGTCGTCATTGAGCATAGGCAGTGTTTCGGATATAAACGGTAATACGGCAAATACAGATAGCAAATGCGCCGAATGGATAGGCTGTATAAGTGCAAGCTGTTCATTTACGGTAAACAACTGCTATACCGACGGCGGACAGCTGTTGATAGGCGCAAATGAAACCGAAACAGATATTTCGACGGCCGACGTTACGTTTAAGACCGTTTTCGACGAACACGTTACTCTTCCTCTTTCGGTAAAGCTTGCCGCAGTTACCGATACGTACAATCTTGTACATACGCAAACGGGTGCGTCGGTAAAGTTAAGCGAACCTACGGGCTTGAGATTTACAAGCAGTGTAAACTCCGCCGCATACGAATATCTGAAATCCATAGGTGCGGAGTTCCGATTCGGAACAATAATTACACCGACGGACTATTTGGAACGGTATAACGTGAAATCTCCCGACGGGCTCATAGAAAGCGGAAATATATCGGATAACGACGACAGGTATTTACACGTTGAAGCAACGGCGGAGGCTTGGTTCTCCAACCCCGAGGATCAGAACGGAATTTATATTGCGGGAACAATCGCCTCGATAAATCCAAAGAATTACGAACGCGAATTTTCCGCTGCTGCCTACTGCAAAATAACCTTGAACGGCGAGGAGATAATTTATTATTCCCTCAACACAGCTTCACGCTCCGTCTCCTATGTAGCGAAAATGGCATACGACAACGGCGATTACGGCACGGAAGAGCAAAAAGCTATTTTGGAAAGCTTTTTCAATACACGTCAGGGAGAACAGTAAGGAGAGCAATGATGAAGAAAAAGTACGTTTCGGCAAGCCTCGAGGTTATTCCGCTCCGAGAGACGGATGAAATTTTGAGCTCTTCTCCCGAAAAGATCTCCGACCCCTTCGGATTCGATAAATTTTAATAAATAATAAACGGTCTGCACGCCGAGAATACGGCAAGCAGACCGTTTTTATATTAAAAAAGAAAATCTCAATCAAGAAAAAACGCCGAGAGTTCGGCAGGCTTCCAAATATACCGACACCGCATTTTTTCCTTCCGCTATGCTTCCGAGCGGAACATATTCATGAGACGCGACAATACGAGACAAATTCATCGTTTTCAGCCGTTCGACCGATTGCAAATACTGTTCGGTACACGCAATTCCGTGAACATACTTATCCACGCCTGCCAGCTGCAGACAATCTCCCGAAAAAAGCGTCCGCGTTTGCAAATCCAAATATCCAACCGAATATTCGGTATGCCCGGGGAGAGCAACAACTTGAATCCTATCAAAAAAACAATCTCCGTCATGCAGCTGCACAAATCTCTCATGAGCTATCTGTTCAAAAGAACAGACCTGCATCGTCGGAAAAGCTTCCAGCAGCCGAGGCGCACCTCCTGCGTGATCTCCGTGCAAATGCGTCAAAAACAAATATGTCGGCTCTCCGGTCAGCTGCCGTATGGCGGGAATCAGATAACGCTCCGCATCATCAGCGGAAGATGCGCTGTCTATCAACGCCAACCGTCCACGGCTCCGAATGAAAAATACCGTGGTGTATAAGTTTTCAAAAGGAACCTTCAAACGAAAAATTTCCGGAACCACTTCACATCGATTCATACGGTCAATACCACTTTTCCGACATTTTCTCCGCGATACAAAATATCCTGAGCGGCTTCAGCCTCTTGAATGGGAAGCACACGGTAAATTGTAGGCTTCACTTCTCCCGTCTCAACTTTACTCCAAACATTTCGTACCAATTCCGACAAGATAAACGCTTTCATTTCGGGCGTGCGGGAACGAAGTGTACTTCCAATGATTCTGACGTTACGAACATAGATATTTTTCAAATCAATTTCGGTTTTTGTACCTGCAAGGGCGGCAATCATAATCCATCTGGCACCGTGTTTCAAATAATGGATACATTTTCCCATAATCTCTCCGCCGAGGCAATCGATGGCAACGTCAACCGGACGTCCCGCCTCCAATTCCGATTTCAGCACTTCGGCAATATCGTTTTTTGCGGTATTGACAACAAGATCGGCACCGAGCGGACGAATTCGCTCCGCAATTTCATCACTAAGTACCGTTGTAATCACACGGATACCAAACGCTTTTGCCATGGGAATAACTACGCTGGCAAGTCCGCTTGCACCCGCGTTCATCAGCAACGTATCACCTGCTTCCAGCTTTCCTTCTATAAAAAGATTCAGATACGCGGTAGCAAACGCTTCCGGAATTGCCGCCGCTTCCACCATACTGCAATTTTTCGCAACAGGCATTAACATATCGTATTTGACGCTGACGTATTCGGCATATCCGCCGCCGCCAAGAAGTGCACAAACCTTATCTCCGATTTTCCAATCTGATTTTTCATACGCCCCTTTTCCCACTTTCACAACAGTACCGGCAATTTCCAACCCCATCCATTCGGGACAGCCGGGAGGCGGCGGATAATCTCCCTCACGCTGCATCAAATCAGCGCGATTCAGTGCCGCGGCTTCAATTTTAACCAGTACTTCTTCGCTTTTTATAATAGGATCCGGAACAGTATCCCAACGCAAGCTCCTATCCGCATTCACAAGAATTGCTTTCATATAAATTTCCTTTCCGTTATTATTTTATCAATACAACCGTTATTTGATTATTACAGATTATTCCGTTCAATAAATTCATCCATTGCACTGCGCTGTCGGTACTCTTCAGAGTCAAAAACATCGCGCGGCAATTGAGAAATTTCTCGTTTTAGTCCTTCGTACAACGGCATCAAATCGCTTTGCTTCATTCCGCAAAGCTTCAATATTTTTGAATTGTCAATGACTCTGTCAAACAGGCGGTCATACTTCAGCTGACGGCGGTTGTCTGCCGTATCTCCTTTTATCCGTATATAATCTTCATCTTCAATCCATTCCGCAAAGTTCCCGATAATATTCGGCAATTTCACCCCATGTATGATGCTCAGAGGTAGAAACGGTGTAAGTTTCACACTTTGCTTGCTCACAGAACAACAACGCAGAAATCATAGCGGCAACATCACCCGCCCATGTCATGGTTGCCTGAACGTTTTCGGCACTTTTCGGAAGCAATACTTTCCTTTTTTGAAATGCCCGTAAAACCGTATCTCTCATTTCCAACGTCACAAGCTGAAAACGACGTTTGGAATAGGTAATAGCGGGACGGACAATTGTCCAATTTTGATACGAAGAGGTACGCAAAACGTCCTCTCCCTGCGCTTTATAAATACAGTAATCCTCCGAAGCCAGCAGTTCACCGTCTTCGGAAACATCCCATAATCTCGGAGAAGTTTCCCGAATGGGATATTCCTTGTCGGCATATACGCGGTAAGAAGACAAATAAATATAATGCGC
>CAYVLG010000085.1:0-5528 GCA_964452345.1 uncultured Lachnospiraceae bacterium | reverse complement strand
GGAAACAATATGACAAACTCTCTGATAGTCGGCGGTATAAAGATGGGAATGTCAGTTTCGGTTGCTTGTCCGAAGGGTTATGAGCCCGATTTGGATATTATGAAATGGGCTGAGGAAAACGGAGTCTTTAGCTGCACAGACAGCGTTCTTGAGGCGGCGAAGGATGCGGACGTTTTGTATACCGATGTTTGGGCATCAATGGGACAAGAGTCCGAGGCCAAAAAAAGACAGAAAATATTTACGGGATATCAAATCAACAGCAGCGTAATGGCGGTGGCTAACAGAGACGCAATGGTTCTTCATTGCTTGCCGGCGCATCGCGGTGAGGAAATCACCGACGACGTGCTTGAGGCTCATGCAAGTGAAATTTTTGATGAAGCCGAGAATCGCTTGCATGCTCAAAAAGCTGTTCTTGTTAAGTGCTTGGCATAAGAGGTGTATATGAAAAAAGTATATTTGGTTACGGAAGACGGTCGGAGCTTTGAGGGATATGCCTTCGGTGCAGAAGCAGAGTCGGTTGGAGAACTTGTTTTTAATACGGGAATGGTCGGTTACATAGAATCCTTGACAGATCCGTCGTATTACGGTCAAATTTTGGTTGAGACGTTTCCGCTCATAGGAAATTACGGCATTATTCCCGAGGATTTTGAAAACAAGTGTTATCTGAAAGGATTTATAACACGGGAATGGTGTGATACTCCGTCTAACTTCAGGTGTGAGTACGACTTGGATAAGTTTCTCAAGGATAACGGTATTCCCGGTATATTCGGAATCGATACCAGAGAAATAACAAAGCATTTAAGAGAAAACGGAACTATGAATGCAAAAATTTGTTATGAACTTCCGAAAAATCTCGAAGATATAAAAAATTACAGAATTACAAACGCTGTATCGTCAGTGACCTGTAAATCTTCGTATTTGTGTAATTCGACAAAAAACAAAGCATATAACGTTACTGTTGTCGATTACGGAGTTAAGAAGAGCTTTGTTGAAGAACTTTGCAAACGAGGCTGTAACGTAAAGATTGTTCCTTCAACAGCAACAGCTGAAGAAATACTTGCAGACAGTCCCAACGGCGTTGTACTGTCGGGAGGTCCCGGAAATCCTGCCGAATATAATGAATACACTGCAGAAATAAAAAAGCTTTTAGGAAAAATTCCTATGTTTGGAATCGGTCTTGGACATCAGCTTATGGCAATTGCGAACGGTGCTTCTACGTATAAGCTAAAACACGGTCACAGAGGCGGAAATCAGCCATCTCATAAGATTGGTTCAAATCGTACATATATAACATCGCAAAATTATGGATACGCCGTTGCTGCCGACAGTGTAACAAACGGAAAAATAACATACACTAATGCAAATGACGGTACGTGCGAAGGAATTGAATATGCGGAAATAAAAGCGTTTTCGGTTCAATTTGAGCCTGAAGCCATTGATGGCCTGCACAGTACGTCATTCCTTTACGATAAGTTTATAAGCATGCTTGGAGGTAATTGATTATGCCGCTTAATAAAAATATTAAAAAAGTATTGGTTATCGGTTCCGGTCCTATTGTTATAGGACAGGCGGCAGAGTTCGATTATGCAGGTGCCCAAGCTTGTCGTGTTCTTAAGGAAGCGGGGGTAAACGTTGTTCTTGTCAATTCCAATCCTGCTACGATAATGACGGATAACGCTCTTGCAGATGAAATTTATCTTGAACCGTTGACTTCAGAAACTGTAAAACGTATTATTGAGAAAGAAAAACCGGATAGCCTGCTTGCCGGACTTGGAGGACAAACAGGTCTTACTATTGCAATGCAGCTTTCTCATGAGGGCTTCTTGCAGGCAAACGGAGTAAAGCTTTTGGGTACCGACGTAAAGGCGATAGATAAAGCCGAGGACAGAGAGCTTTTCAAAGAAACAATGGAAGAGATCGGTGAACCGTGTATTCCTTCCGATATTGCCAACGATGTTGAAAAGGCATTGCAGACAGCAAGGAATATCGGCTATCCCGTTATTGTAAGACCTGCTTTTACGCTTGGAGGAACAGGCGGAGGCGTTGCCAATAATGAAGATGAACTCAAGGTTGTTGCGCAGACAGGTTTGGATGCTTCGCCTATAAATCAAATTCTTGTAGAAAGATATATATTCGGCTGGAAGGAAATTGAATTTGAAACAATGCGTGATGCGGCAGGCAATGCAATTGCCGTTTGCAGCATGGAAAATTTCGATCCTGTCGGAATACATACGGGAGATTCAATCGTTGTTGCTCCTGCGCTTACACTTTCAAGCAGAGAATACCAAATGCTTCGTACCGCTTCGCTTAACATAGTTAATGCTCTTGGTATCGTTGGTGGTTGTAACTGTCAGTTTGCGCTTAATCCGGAAAGCTTTGAATATGCCGTAATCGAGGTAAATCCCCGCGTTTCTCGTTCGTCCGCACTTGCCAGCAAAGCAAGCGGATATCCTATTGCAAAAATTACAACAAAGGTGGCTCTCGGCTACACTCTTGATGAAATTCAGAACGATATAACCGGAAAAACCTGCGCATGCTTTGAACCGACTCTTGACTACGTTGTAGTAAAGTTCCCCAAATGGCCGTTTGATAAATTCAACGGCTCAAGCCGAAAACTTGGAACACAGATGAAGGCAACGGGTGAGGTTATGTCTATAGCTCCTTCGTTTGAAATGGCTATTATGAAGGCGGTTCGCGGAGCCGAAATATCACTTGATACTTTAAATGCGGCTCCTGCTAACGACAAGCCTTTACTTGAAAGACTTGCCGCTATGGATGATCGCAGAATCTTTACTGTTTTTGAAGCCTTGAAAAACGGCATAGATGTAAAGACAATTAACGAGATTACAAAAATAGATCCTTGGTTCTTGAATAAACTCAAAAAGCTTGTTGTGTTTGAAAACGAAATTTCCCAAAACGGTTTGGACAGTGAAAATTACCTGAAGGGTAAAATGTTCGGATATACAGACAAGGCGCTTATGAGAATAAGCAATGCAACATCTGTTCCTGGTATGGACGCTTCTTATAAAATGGTCGATACCTGTGCCGCAGAATTTGATGCGCGTACTCCGTATTTTTATTCTACCTATGGCGGAGTATGTGAGGCAAGAAGCTTTAAGAAAAGCGGCAAGCCGACTATACTTGTTCTCGGTTCCGGACCTATCAGAATCGGGCAGGGAATAGAGTTCGATTATTCTTCGGTTCACTGCGTCTGGTCATTGAAGGAGCTTGGTTACGACGTGGTTATTGTTAACAATAACCCCGAAACGGTATCTACAGACTACGATACAGCAGACAGGCTGTATTTTGAACCTCTGACGTCGGAAGACGTAATGAATATAATCAAGGTTGAGAATCCTATAGGCGTCGTTGTGGCGTTTGGCGGTCAGACGGCAATAAAATTAACAAAATTCCTCGATGATAACGGTATAAAGATACTTGGAACCTCTGCCGAAGGTATAGATACTGCAGAGGATAGAGAAAAATTTGATGCTCTTCTTGAAAAATTCGGTATCAGACGTCCTAACGGAACAAGCATAATGACAACAGAAGAGGCACTGAAGGCGGCCGAAGAAATCGGATATCCGGTGCTCCTGCGTCCTTCATATGTTATCGGCGGACAGAATATGTCAATCGTATATACGCCCGATGAGGTCAAAACTTATATGAAGCGTATACTTGCAACGGGAATAGAAAATCCTGTATTGGTTGATAAATATATGATGGGTACCGAGCTTGAGGTGGATGTTATCTCTGACGGAAAAGATGTTCTTATTCCCGGTATTATGCAGCACGTTGAGCGTGCAGGAGTTCATAGCGGTGACTCTATTGCGGTATATCCTCCGTTCAGTATAAATGACAAAATGCTTACAACAGTTGTAGAATCGTCCGAGAAGCTTGCCCTTTCACTTGGTACAAAGGGGCTTGTCAATATCCAGTATCTGATTTACAGAAACGAATTGTACGTTATAGAGGTTAACCCCCGTGCGTCAAGAACGGTTCCTTATATCAGCAAGGTTACGGGAGTTCCTATGGTTGATCTTGCAACTAAAGTAATGATCGGAGCTTCGCTGAAGTCTTTGGGCTACGGAACGGGACTTTACCGTACACCTCCGTATTTTGCAGTCAAGGTTCCTGTATTTTCTTTCCAAAAGCTTACGGATGCGAACTCGTACCTCGGACCTGAAATGAAATCTACGGGTGAAGTTTTGGGACTCGGAAAGAATCTGAATGAAGCCATTTTTAAGGGACTTACGTCGGCAGGCTTTAAACTTAAGGCTCCGTCGGCGGGCTCGGATGTCGGAGTGTTTATAAGTGTAGGAGAGCACGACCTTTTGGAAATTGTATCGCTTGCAAAGAAGCTCGACGATTTAGGAATGACTATTTATGCTACAGAGCAAACCGCAAAAGCTATCGAAGGCTTGGGCGTAAGCGTAAAAGCTATAGGCGGAATAGGTGATTCGGATGACGCATATAAGCTTATTGAATCGGGCTTGATAAGCTATATAATTTTTACGGGTACGCTGTTCGGAGAATCTCTGAACGATTATATCGCATTGCACAGAAAGGCATTGCAGCACTCAGTTGCTTGCTTAACGTCGTTGGATACGGCAAATGCTCTTGTAGATATAATTGCCAGCCGATACAATCAGCAGAATACCGAGCTCGTCGATATTAACAATATGAGAAAAGAGCCTATGGTTATAAAATTCTCCAAAATGCAGGGTACGGGAGACGATTATATTTTCATAGATAATTTTGACGGAAAAATAACTTGTCCCGAATCTTTGAGTCTTACTATGTGCGATAGGCATTACGGGGTTGGAGCCGATGGCTTGGTTCTTATAGAAAAATCTGATATAGCAGATGCTCGTATGCGTATATTCAACCGCGACGGAAGCGAAGGAAAAATGGCAGGCAACAGTATTCGTTGTGTCGGAAAATATTTGTATGACAACGGTATTATACTCAAGGACAGAATGAATATAGAAACCGGAAGCGGCGTAAAGGATCTTCGTTTGTATACGAGAAACGGAAAGGTTACTACCGTCAGCGTCGGAATGGGAAAGGCAAGCATATTGGTTAAAGATATTCCCACAACCGTAAAAGCAGAGAAAGCTATTAATTATCCTTTAAATATCGGAGAAAAAACTTATAATGTAACTCTCGTTTCAACGGGTAATCCGCATTGTGTTGTTTTCACGGATTATGTTGACGGAGTTGACATAAATACGGTTGGACCGCTTTTCGAAAATGCCCCTGAATTTCCTGAGCGTATCAATACGGAATTTGTTCGCGTAGTGAATTCCAATACGATAAAAATGAGAGTTTACGAGCGCGGTAACGGCGAAACACTTGCTTGCGGTACCGGAGCCTGTGCAGCTGTTGTGGCGGCTGTTGAAAACGGATACTGCAGAAAAGGTGACGATATTACGGTAAAGCTTCGCGGCGGAGATGTGATTGTTAAATACACCGATGAAAAGCTTATTCTTACAGGCAATGCATAGCTTGTTTAGCAAGGTTTTGTA
>CAYVLG010000084.1:0-5550 GCA_964452345.1 uncultured Lachnospiraceae bacterium | reverse complement strand
ATACGGTTGTAATCCAAATCAAAAGCCGGCAAAAATATTTATGAGCAACGGTAAGGATTTACCGATAGAAATTCTTTGCGGTCGCCCCGGTTACATAAATTTTCTCGACGCGTTTAACAGCTGGCAGCTTGTAAAAGAGCTTAAAGAAGCTACGGGACTTCCTTGTGCAACATCTTTTAAGCACGTTAGCCCAACGTCCGCCGCTGTTGGTTTGCCAATGAGCGAAGCTTTGAAAAAAGCTTGCTTTGTTGACGATATTGAAGGACTTGACGACTCCCCCTTGGCTTGCGCTTACGCAAGAGCAAGAGGAACTGATAGAATGTCGTCTTTCGGGGATTTTATCGCATTGAGCGATATTTGTGATACCACAACGGCAAATATTATCAAGCGTGAGGTTTCGGACGGAATAATCGCCCCCGGATATACAAGCGAAGCACTTGAAATCTTGAAATCAAAGAGAAAAGGAAACTATAATATTATAAAAATAGATCCCGATTTCATGCCTGAAGAAATAGAGCGTAAGCAGGTTTACGGAGTTACTTTTGAGCAGGGAAGAAATAATTTTAAAATTGATAAGTCATTGCTTGAAAATATAGTAACCGAAAATAAATGCTTGACCGAAAATGCCGCTCGCGATTTAATTATTGCTTTAATAACTCTAAAATACACTCAGTCAAATTCCGTTTGTTATGCATATAACGGTCAGGCAATAGGAGTCGGAGCAGGTCAGCAATCAAGAATACACTGTACAAGACTTGCAGGAAACAAGGCGGATATATGGCATCTCCGTCAGCATCCGAAGGTTCTTGCCCTTCCGTTTATAGATACATTGGGACGTCCTGACAGAGATAATACAATTGATGTATACATTTCAGAGCAGAGCGAGGACGTTCTTGCCGATGGAAATTGGCAGAAATATTTTACCGAGTGTCCCGAGCCTTTGACCGATGATGAGAAAAAACAGTATTTAGCTTCTATTACCGGGGTGTCCCTCGGAAGCGATGCGTTTTTTCCGTTTGGCGATAATATAGAAAGAGCACGCAGAAGCGGTGTTACCTATGTTGCCGAACCGGGAGGATCGATAAGAGATGAAAACGTTATTGAAACCTGTAATAAATACGGTATGGTTATGGCGTTTACCGGTATGAGACTTTTCCACCATTAATAATCCGTAAGGGAGCTTTGACAAATGAAAATATTAGTTGTAGGCGGAGGCGGCAGAGAGCACGCCATTGTCAAAAAAATCAAAAAAAGTCCTCTTGCCGAGGAAATATACGTTCTTCCCGGCAACGGCGGCATTGCTTCGGATGCTGTATGCGTGAATATATCGGCAAAGGATATAGACGGAATAGTTAATTTTGCTGTCGAAAAAAATATAGATTACGCGATAGTTGCACCTGACGATCCGCTCGTTTTGGGGGCTGTTGATGCACTTAATGCCAAAGGAATACCTTGCTTTGGACCCAATGCAAATGCCGCGATAATAGAGGGAAGCAAAATCTTTTCCAAAAATCTTATGAAAAAATACGGTATTCCGACTGCCGCATATGAAGTATTCACAGACGTTAAGTCAGCATTGGAATATGTAAAAGCGGCACCGATTCCGACAGTTATAAAAGCTGACGGACTTGCTCTCGGCAAGGGTGTCGTTATTGCGACAACACGCGAAGAAGCTGAGAATGCGGTACGCTCTATGATGGAAAATTTGCAATTCGGCGACAGCGGCAGTAAAATTGTTATTGAAGAGTTTCTTACAGGTCCCGAGGTTTCCGTATTATCGTTTACAGACGGAAAAACAGTTGTTCCTATGATTTCGTCAATGGATCATAAGCGCGCACTCGACAATGATTGCGGTTTAAATACAGGGGGAATGGGCACAATTGCTCCTAACCCTTATTATACGCGTGATATTGCCGATGAATGTATGAAAACAATCTTCATACCTACAATAAACGCAATGAATGCCGAGGGAAGAAAATTCAAAGGCTGTCTTTACTTTGGACTTATGCTTACTCCGAACGGTCCGAAGGTGATAGAATATAACTGTCGCTTCGGAGACCCCGAAACACAGGTTGTTCTTCCTTTGCTTGAAGGTGATCTTTTGGAAATTATGCTGGCGTGCACCAACGAAACGCTTGCCGACACAAACGTTAAGTTCTCCGATAAATCTGCATGCTGTGTTATTATGGCTTCTAAAGGATATCCCGAAAAATACGTTAGCGGTTATGAAATCAGTATTGACAGCAATATAGAAGCGGACGTATATGTTGCAGGTGCAAGGCTTGAAAACAGAAAGCTGTTAAGTGCCGGCGGAAGAGTACTTGGAGTTACCGCGGTCGGCGATACTTTGGAGCAAGCTATCGATAAGGCATATAAAAACGTAGAAATGATAAGCTTTGAAAATGCGTTTTTCCGTCACGACATAGGTGCAAAAGCAATCAAAGCAATAAAATAAGGGAGTTTTTAATGGTTTACAGAATTTACGTAGAAAAGAAAAAGGAGCTTGCAAACGAAGCAAAGTCTCTTTTGAATGAAATAAGAGAGCTTGTCGGTATAAATGAGCTTGCCGATATAAGACTTTATAATCGGTATGATGTTGAAAATATCGAAAAAGACTTATTCGATTATGCTGTTAATACCGTTTTTTCCGAGCCGCAGCTTGATAATGTTACGTATGAGCTCCCAACCGAGCACGACGCCATTTTTGCGGTTGAATATTTACCGGGGCAGTTTGACCAAAGAGCCGATTCTGCCGCTCAATGTATACAAATTATTTCTCGCAGAGAGCGTCCTTTGGTTCGCACGGCAAAGGTTTATTGTCTGTTCGGAAGTTTAACCGACGAACAAATAAACGCCATAAAGAAATACGTTATTAACCCGGTTGAAAGCCGCGAGGCAGATTTGGCGGTTCGCAACACGCTGTCGGTTACATACGATATTCCCACAACGGTTGCTACGCTTGACGGATTTACAGATTATGATGACGGTGCGCTCGAATCTTTTATTAATCGTTACGGTCTGGCGATGGATCTTGACGATATTCGTTTTTGCCGTGACTACTTCCGCACGGAAAACAGAAATCCGACTATTACCGAAATCCGTATGATAGACACATATTGGTCGGATCACTGCCGGCATACAACCTTCCTTACGACTATCGACAGCGTTCATTTTGAAGATGAGCTTATAGAAAAGGCATATAACGAGTATGTTGCTGTAAGAAAACATATCGGCAGATCAAAGCCGATAAATCTTATGGATATTGCAACCGTTGCCACGAGATATCTCAAAGCCGAGGGAAAGCTTCCCAAGCTTGACGAATCCGAAGAGATAAATGCTTGTACCGTAAAAATAAAGGTCAACGTTGAGGGAGAAGAACAGGATTGGCTTTTGCTCTTTAAAAACGAAACGCACAATCACCCAACCGAAATCGAGCCGTTTGGCGGTGCGGCAACCTGTATAGGCGGAGCAATCCGTGATCCGCTGTCGGGTCGTTCTTATGTTTATGCGGCAATGAGAGTTACCGGAGCGGCTGATCCGCGCAAATCGGTTAAGGACACGCTGCCCGGAAAATTACCGCAAAGAAAAATAGTTACAACTGCCGCGGCAGGCTATTCTTCATACGGAAACCAAATCGGTCTTGCCACTGGGCAGGTAGACGAAATATATCATGACGGCTACGTTGCAAAGCGCATGGAGATAGGCGCTGTCATAGCTGCCGCTCCTGCTGAAAATGTACGCCGTGAATGCCCGTGTGACGGAGATATTATTATACTTCTCGGAGGAAAAACAGGCAGAGACGGCTGCGGCGGAGCAACGGGATCATCAAAATCTCATACGCTCTCATCTCTCGAATCTTGCGGTGCGGAGGTACAAAAGGGAAATGCTCCCGAAGAGAGAAAGCTTCAAAGACTTTTCCGTAATCCCAACGCCTCAAAGCTTATTAAAAGATGTAATGACTTTGGCGCAGGCGGAGTATCGGTTGCAATAGGTGAGTTGGCAGACGGTGTGGATATAAATCTTAATGCAGTGCCTAAAAAGTACGACGGTCTTGACGGAACAGAGCTTGCCATAAGCGAATCGCAAGAAAGAATGGCTGTTGTGGTCGATAAAAATGACGCCGATAAATTTATAGAGCTTGCCGGCAAGGAAAAACTTGAAGCAACGGTAGTAGCGCGTGTTACGGCACTTCCGCGTCTCGTTATGCACTGGAACGGCAAAACAATAGTCGACCTTTCGCGTGAATTCCTTAATTCAAACGGTGCGGAAAAGCACATCGACATTAATGTGTCCGCTCCTTCCGACTTTGATAAAAATACCGTCGGAGATTTTTCGAAGCGTATGACCAAATTGGCTACCGACCTCAACATTTGCTCGAAGAGAGGACTTTCCGAACGGTTTGATTCGACTATCGGAGCCGGTACGGTTATGATGCCGTTCGGCGGTAAAAATCAAAGCACACCGTCACAGGTAATGGTTAATAAAATTTCGGTTGAAAAGGCTGATACGGATACCTGTTCGTATATGTCTTGGGGATATAACCCGTTCATTTCCGAAAAAAGCCCGTATCACGGAGCATATCTTGCCGTTGTTGAATCCGTTTCAAAGCTTATAGCGGGCGGTGCTTCCTTCGAGGATGTTTATCTTACCTTCCAGGAATATTTTGAAAAGCCCGGAAAAGACGCCGACAGATGGGGCAAGCCTTTGGCTGCGCTTCTCGGTGCGTTTATGGCTCAAAAGGATTTGGGAATCGCGTCTATCGGCGGTAAGGATTCAATGAGCGGAAGCTTTGAAAATATTGATGTTCCGCCAACGTTGGTTTCGTTTGCCGTAACAACGGGTAACGTCAAAAACGTTGTTACACCTGAATTTAAGCTTCCTTTCAGCAAGGTTTACTTGCTGAAGCCCGAATACACGGAGAACGGATTACCTGACTCAAAGTCACTTATCAAGCTGTTCGGCAGAGTAAGAGAACTTGTAGAGCAGGGCAAGGCATTGGCGATATATACGCCTGCCTACGGCGGTATCGCCGAAGCTGTTATGAAAATGACCTTTGGTAACGGTATAGGCTTTAAATATGCGGATAACGTTAAGCTTGATGAGCTTTTTGCATATAATTACGGTTCGTTCATAATCGAGACCACCGAGGACATTTCGGACGCGATACTGCTTGGCGAAACCGTTGCGGAAGCAAATATAATATTCGGCAGCGAGAACGTAAGCATAAGCGCAATTTATGCGGACTACGAAAATGTGCTTGAAAAAGTATTTCCCACAAATGCCTCCGAAGCAAAAGGCGATATCAAGGCGTATAGCTTTGAATGTAAAACGCGTACCTCATCGGCAATAAAATACGCAAAACCCAAGGTATTGATTCCCGTATTCCCCGGCACAAACTGCGAATACGATTCCGCAAAGGCATTTATGCGTGCGGGAGCAGATGCGGAAATATTTGTAATAAACAATCTCACCTCAAAGGGAATTGCGGATTCCGTTGAGCAGTTTGCAAAGCTGGCATCACAGTCTCAAATAATTTTTGTACCCGGTGGA
>CAYVLG010000083.1:0-5589 GCA_964452345.1 uncultured Lachnospiraceae bacterium | reverse complement strand
ATATCGGGACGCTCCAACGGAAAAATAAACGTTCAGCTTATACTTGAAAAAATAGGCGGCGGCGGACATTTTGACGTTGCTGGTGCGGCTCTTGCCGACAACGGCATAGAACAGGCAAAGCAAAGCCTGCTGAATGCAATCAACGAATATTTTAAAGATACAGGCAAATAAAGGAGAACAGTAATGAAAGTAATTTTAACACAGGACGTAAAAGGTCAGGGAAAAAAGGATCAGGTTATAGAAGTTTCCGACGGCTACGCGCGTAATTTTCTTCTTCCGAAAAAACTCGCCGTTCCCGCGGACAATACGGCTCTTAACGTTGTAAAAAACAAGGAAGCGTCAAAACAGCACAAGCTTGACGTTGAAAGGCAGGAAGCCTTGAGCATTGCAAAAAAGCTTGAAGGTATTACGGTAAAATTCGAATATGCCGCAGGTCCCGACAAAAAGCTTTACGGCTCCGTTACGTCAAAGGACATTGCCGAGGCACTCAAACGTGACCACGGAATAGAAATTGACAAAAGAAAAATAACCTTGAAGGAAAATATAAAATCGTTCGGTAATTTTTCCGCCGACGTCAAGCTTTTTGCCGACGTTACGGGAAAAATAAACATACTTGTCGCCTCAAAGGCTTAAAATCGCAAAGACAAGGAAGGAAAAAGGTCAATGAACGGCGATCTTACAAAAAAGCTTCCCTTCTCTCTTGTCGCCGAGCAATCGCTCCTCGGTTCGGTGATTATCGACCCAAAGGCACTCGACGACGTGGTACAGATAATTTCCTCTTCTGATTTTTATATTGAGGAACACGCAGAAATCTTCAATGCCCTCAAAGAGCTGTTTTTAAACAGCAGAGACATAGATTTCGTTACTCTGTCGGATATGCTCGTTACCAAGGGCGTTTACCGCGAGTCGGAGGCAACCGAATATATAACCCAGCTTATGCACAAGGGCAGTAATGCTCTCAATGTCAAGGATTATGCAAAAATAATCAAGGATAAAAGTATTTTACGCCGTCTCATCGAGGTATGCGGCGACGTAACGGATAAGGCATACAGTGAAGAAGGAGACACGACGGAGCTTGTCAACTATGCGGAAAGTCTTGTTTTTGAAATTGCTCAAGGCAAGGATTCAAAAAACTTCAGGCACATAAGCGACGTTATAGGCGACGTATATAAAAATCTCCACAAAATGGCAACCGAGGGCGAGGCGGCACAAGGCACAAAAACAGGTTTTTCCGGCGTCGACAACGTTCTTGCGGGTATGGGTAATTCCGACCTCATACTTATAGGAGCGCGTCCCGGTATGGGAAAAACCTCGTTTGCGCTAAATATAGCCACCAACGTTGCGGTACAGTCCAAGAAAACGGTATGTATCTTTTCTCTCGAAATGTCCGCCGAACAGCTTGTCAGCCGTATAATATCCAGCGAGGCAATGATTGACAGCGTGGCACTGCGTACGGGAAAGCTTGACCCCAAGCAATGGAGTGAAATAGCAAAAACAACAACAAAGCTGGCAGGAGCCAATATTCTTATAGACGATACCACGGGCATAACCGTTACGGGTATGAAGGGTAAGCTCCGCCGCGTAAAAGACCTCGGACTTGTAGTAGTCGATTATCTCGGTCTTATGCAAAGCGACAGAAAAATCGATAACAGAGTAAACGAGGTTGCGGAAATATCGCGTAACCTCAAGCTTATGGCAAAAGAACTGAACGTACCCGTTATATGCTGTGCCCAGCTGTCCCGCGGTCCCGAAAACAGACCCGACAAGCGTCCCCAGTTGTCCGACCTTCGTGATTCCGGAGCGATAGAGCAGGACGCCGACGTCGTCATCTTCCTTTACAAGGACGATTATTACGCAAAAGCCGAGGAAAGAAGCGACGAAGGCTGTATTGCCGAGGTAATCATCGCCAAAAACCGTCACGGCTCGACAAATACGGTGAAAATGGGCTGGATCGGCAGATATACGAAATTCAGAACAATCGCAACAGACGTCGGAGAAGCACCGTAATGAAAAATAACATTTACAGCCTGCCCGATGAATTTGTCTCCCCCGCTTCGCTGGCAGGAATGTCCGAAGACAGCAGTGTGCTCGTAGCCTTTTCGGGCGGAGCAGACTCTGCGGCGCTGCTGCATATGACGGTCAATTACGCACGCATTCACGGCGGCAAGGTATTCGCGGCTCACGTAAACCATATGATAAGAGGAGCAGAGGCAGACAGAGACGAAGACTTCTGCCGAAAAACCGCCGAAAAACTCGGTATTCCGATTTTCGTATGCCGCCGCGATGTTCCCGCCTTTGCACGCGAAAGCTCCCAAAGCGTAGAAACGGCGGCACGGCAGGTAAGATACGAGTTTTTCTCAAAGATAATGAAGGAAAACGGCATTTCCCTGCTTGCTACGGCGCACAACGCAAACGACAATCTGGAAACACAGCTGTTCAATCTTGCACGCGGCTGCGGGCTTGACGGCATATGCGGTATTCCGAGTACAAGAATATGCGGCGGCGGCCGAGTTGTACGTCCGATTCTGAAAATGAGCCGAGCAAAAATACTCGGCTATTGCAATGAAAACGACCTGCAGTTCGTAACCGACAGTACAAACACAGACACCGATTATACAAGAAATATGATACGCGCGGAAATTATTCCCGCCTTGCTTAAAATCAATGCGGGAGCCGTTGAAAACGCGTCTCGGCTTTCAGCGTCTCTGCGCGATGACGCGCTGTGCATAAACAGCCTTACGGAATGGTTTTTGGAGGAAATGAACGTTGACGCCTCCTTTGAAATCGAAAAGATACTCGGTTCTCCGCCCGCCGTCACAAGCCGTGCGATACGCACGCTGTATTCGCACGTATCCGAAGGAGAATGTCTTGAAAATACGCATATAACGGCAATAAGACGGCTGTGTGAATCGGCTGTTCCGCATTCCTCACTTGATCTGCCGCACGGTATATGTGCCAAAATCGAAAACGGAAGGCTTTATCTCGACAAAAAGACGGTCACGCCAAGCCCTTCGGAGGACTACGAGATGACGCTTTCAACGGGAATAAACGACCTTTCAGCTATCCATGCTCAAATAATCATTGGAAATTCACAAAATACAATAAATATTTACAAAAAGTCAATACGTATGTATTTTGATTTTGATAAAATAAATGGTACACTTAAAGTAAGAAATCGACATCCCGGAGACAAAATAAAATTCAAGGGTGTAAACAGAAGCGTAAAAAAGCTTTTGTGCGATTTAAAAATTCCTCTCGAACTGCGTTACAGGCTTCCGATGCTTTGCGACGAAAACGGTATTGTCGCAATTCCGTTCGCTGCCGTAAGAGACGGAGCAGAGCTGCGCGGCGCGGCGGCAAGAAGCTCGGAGCGTTGTATTGTACTGCAGTTCGGCTTGCTATAACCGATATATGTAATCTAAATAAAGAAGGATAACTATGGATATCAAGGCTTATTATTTATCAGAGAACGAGAAACCGCTTGACAAAATTGTCAGGGACGGCGGTTTTACAAGCATATTCCGCAACATTGCCTGCATCGGCGACAGTCTTTCCTCGGGAGAGTTTGAATCGACCGACGAAAGCGGTACGGTAAAGGGCTATCACGATATGTACGAGTACTCGTGGGGACAGCATATGGCACGCAAAGCCGGATGTAACGTATACAATTTTTCCAAGGGCGGAATGACGGCAAAATGCTATATGGAAAATTTTGCCGAGGAACAGGGCTTTTGGAACACGGATAAACTCTGCGAGGCATATATTATTGCGCTCGGGGTAAACGATTTGTTCAACTTAAAGCAGACACTCGGAGACATATCCGATATAAATCCCGAAGATTATACTTTAAACGCCGACACCTTCTGCGGCCGGTACGCAGGAATTATTCAGCGTTATAAACAGCTTCAGCCGAAGGCAAAATTTTTCCTCGTTACAATGCCGAGAGGCGACAGCGAAAAAAGAAACGCCGTATGCGCGGCGCACGCGGAGCTGTTATACAAGCTGGCGGAACTGTTTGATTATACCTACGTCATAGATTTGTTTAAATATGCTCCCGTTTACGACGGTGACTTCAAAAAGGCGTTCTATCTCGGCGGACACCTCAACGCAGCAGGCTACAAGCTGACCGCCGATATGATTATGAGCTATATAGACTATATAGTCCGCTCCGATTTCGAGGCGTTTGCACAGGTCGGCTTTATCGGCAAGAACTGCCACAATTATACCGCAAAATGGTAATAAAAAATTAAAGGATATACAAAAAAGGAAGGTTAAGCTTTATGAACAACGATATCGAAAGCGTACTTATCAGTGAAAAACAGTTGGACGAAATAACCTCAAAGCTCGCCCGCCAAATATGCGACGACTACAGAAATTCCGAAAAAAAGCTGGTTCTTATCTGTATACTTAAGGGCTCGCTTATGTTTACGTCGGAGCTGATGAAAAAAATCGATTTGCCGCTCGAGCTTGAATTTATGAAGGTATCGTCCTACGGCTCCGAAAGCAAATCCTCGGGAATAATAAACATTCACCTCGATTTGAAGAGAGAGGATCTTTCCGACGCGGATTTTCTTATAATAGAGGATATCATCGACAGCGGAAACACACTCTCCCATCTTGTCGATTATCTCACAAAGCGCGGAGCAAACAGCGTTCGCACCTGTACTCTGCTCGACAAACCCTCGAGGCGCGTGGTCAACTTCAATCCCGATTACTGCGGTGTTGAAATTCCCGATAAATTCGTTGTGGGCTTCGGTCTCGATTTTGCCGAGAAATACCGCAATCTTCCTTACATAGGTATACTCAAGCCCTCCGTCTACGGCGGCTGAGAGCCACATAAATCAAGCAATTCATTTACGGAGAAATTTAAATGAACAACAATAAAAAAAGCAGCTTTAAGGTACTGATTTTTTACGCCGTCCTCATAGTCGCGATAATTTTCGCTCTGTCTATGATGTTTTCACGTCAGGAGGTCGAAACAATCAAGTACAGCGAAGTCGTAAATTATTTTAAATACGACGCGGTAAAGAATTTCACTGTCGACGAAAACGATTATATTACACTCGAAGTATACGACATTGACGACGTCAAGTCGCTTGAAGAGGGTATGTCTCCCTCCGCTGCGGGCTTGAATACGAAAACAATAGGCTATCAGCTTCAGAGTCTGAATCTTTTTGTAAACGACTGCGGAGACTACTATACAAGCAATGAAAATCTCGTCAGCTATGACGTAGAGCCCGTAACGGTAATGCCTTGGTGGGTAAGTCTTTTGCCATACGCCGTAGTTATAATCATAGTAATAGTCCTTTGGGTCGTTATTATGAAACAGGCAGGAGGAGCGGGCGGTGCCGCAGGTAAGCTCAATTCCTTCGGCAAGGCACGTGTAAAAACACCGCAAAATGACAAAAACAAGGTTCTATTCTACGACGTTGCGGGAGCGGACGAGGAAAAGGAAGAGCTTCAGGAGGTCGTCGAATTTTTGCGCGACCCGGCAAAATTTACACATCTCGGTGCAAAAATTCCGCATGGAGTTCTGCTTGTAGGCCCTCCCGGTACGGGTAAAACCCTTCTTGCAAAGGCTGTCGCAGG
>CAYVLG010000082.1:0-5640 GCA_964452345.1 uncultured Lachnospiraceae bacterium | reverse complement strand
TACACAGCAAACAGCCATAAAAACGCTTGTAAGAGCAGATCAGCTGAAGAATGAGACGGACGTGTTCCTGTTTGAATGCGGAAGTACATTCAGAGGAAGAATTTGGGCTGAAGACGGTAGAATTTATTCTCATTACGGCGATGTGAGCAAAGGATTGCCTATAATCAACGGCTCACTGAAAAATTATGCCTCTTCCTCTCTTTGGGAGGAAACGGAAGCCGATAATGTATATAAGCTGAAGGAAACGGTAGATAACGCGGGCATTATCGTGTTTGACCGAGATACGTCCGCTGTCGGAGATTATAACGCAAAGCTCGGAGAAATGCTGTTCAGCAATACGAATACAGAGCTCACATACAGTGATCTTAATAAGGATCTGCAATTCTTCTGCGATGTCGGTTTTTCGGATACCGGTTCCGTAATCGGCTCAAATCATACGCTGTATCTCTATTCCGCAGGCGGTAATCCCGGGGAAAGATTTACAAGCATTGAGATTGGTCAAAATCGCAACTGCGTAGGACTTAACGGCAATAATATCGTCATAGACGGTCTGCGTATGATGTATACCGGCGGACACGCGGTAAACGGAGTGAACAAAACAGGTATAACCGTAAAAAACTGTATTTTCGAGTATATCGGAGGTTCACGTTTAAACGAAACTTCCACATACGGAAATGCCGTTCAGATATTCGGCTCCGCCGATGACTGCCATATCGACGGTAACTGGTGCTATCAGATTTATGATACCGGCGTAACGATTCAATATTCGGGTTCCGGCGCTAAAACTATGAAAAACTGCTCTATGTCGGGAAATCTTATCGAATACTGCTATTGGGGTGTTGAATATTATAATATGTCAACCGAAGGAAGCGTCGTCAACATAGCCATAGAAGATAATTTTATCAGATATACAGGTTACGGCTGGGGCGGAGTTGAATACAGATATAACTGCTATTCGCAGACTCTCGCCGAGCAAAGTGCGGCAATATGTTCGTTCGGACTTCCCGAGAACACAAACAATGTATCTGTTTGCAACAACGTGCTGCAGTACGGTCATCAGTCGCTTGTCAGAATGGATAATTACGGCGGAGAAAACGATAAAAGACTCGGTAACACATATATTCAGTATGAAGGTAATCTGCTGCTGGTTTTGCACAAAGGCTTCGATAAAGATACATCTCGGAAAAAGACGTATTTGTGCGGTGCCGACGGTACCGAAAGCGCACTTTTCAGCGCTTTGGGAGATACAAAATATAAGCTTGCCGTAAAGCTTAAGGATTAGTGTACGGCAACAACGGATAAAGAAGGTAATTTAATGAGAGCGTATATAAACCCCGAAAATAAAAATGCTCTTGTTTTCGGATGAAATTATGAACGGTATTTTTATTGCGTCAAACGAAAACAGCTCACAGTCTGTCGGAATGCAGGGAACGTGGAACGACGGAAGGATTATTGATTAAAAAAACAAAATATATACAATAAAGAAGGGAAAAAAGAAAATGGAAAAGAAATTTAACAAAATGGGTGTGCCGCCGTCTGAATTGAAGATAACCGATATACGCACGGCGGATATTGACGGACTGCCAAAACACATGATATTGCTCAAGGTGTATACCAACAGCGATATAGTCGGTTACGGCGAGGTAAGAGATGCGTCAAGCGCAACGTATGCTCATATGCTTAAGAGCCGTTTGGTGGGAGAAAATCCGCTCAATGTGGAAAAGCTCTTTAACCGTATCAAGCAGTTCGGCGGACACAGCCGTCAGGGAGGCGGAGTATCGGGAATAGAAATTGCTCTCTGGGACATTGTGGGCAAGTTTTACGGGGTACCCGTATATCAGCTTCTCGGCGGAAGCTACCGCGACAAGGTAAGAATTTACTGCGATACCGACGTTGACGGAAAGCATACGGGACACGATATGGGTATGGCACTTAAAAAGAGAATGGACGACGGCTTTACGTTCCTTAAAATGGACCTCGGAATAGAGCTTCTTTACGACGAGCCCGGAACGCTTAACGCTCCTGTCGGCTTCCTTGAGGATTTGCAGAAGTATTCTCTTAAGGCGATTTCTCACCAGTCGGGCTCGATAGATAAGTCTCTTATGTTCGGAAAGAACTATGAAATTTTCACCATTCCCCACTATGCAACGGGTATACATATAACGGAGAAGGGTCTCGATTATCTTGAGAATTATGTCAAAGAGGTAAGAGACGTTATCGGCTATGAAGTTCCCCTTGCAATCGACCATTTCGGACACGTTGCCATCGAGGATGCGATAAGATTTGCAAGACGTCTTGAAAAATATAATATCGCTTGGATGGAAGACCTGGCACCTTGGCATATGACAAATCATCTCGAAAAATTTGCGAAAAATTCGTGTGTACCGCTTTGCACGGGAGAGGATATATACTTGGCGGACAACTTTGAGCCCGTGCTCGCCGCGGGAGCAAACGTCGTTCACCCGGACGCGCTTACGATAGGCGGTCTCGGAGAGATGAAAAAGCTCGGTCATCTTTGCGAAAAATATGGCTGCGCGCTTGCAATACATATGGCGGAAAGCCCGATAGGCTTTATGGCGGCGGTACACGCCGCGGCGGCTCTCAAGAACGTGCTTGCCGTTGAGTTCCATTCGGTGGATCATCCCGAGTGGTTTGATCTTATAAATCCTGCGGTTAAGCTTGAGGACGGCTTTATGAAGGTACCCGACGCACCCGGTCTCGGTATCGAAAGCCTTAACGAGGAGCTTATAGCCAAATTCCATAAGGCGGACTGCCCGCCCGTATGGTCGGATACCTCGGCTTGGGACGGCGAGTGGGCAAACGACAGAGAATGGTCGTGACACGATGAATAAAAAAGCATTGGTTACGGGCTCGACGCAGGGCATAGGCAGAGAAATTGCCGTTCGCCTTGTAAAGGCGGGATATGATGTTTTCGTTCATTGCTCCGTCGACCTTGAAAAAGCGGAGCGCGTCAAAAACGAAATAGGAGCATACGGTGCCGTAACCGCGGATTTATCGGATATTGAGGATATAAAGGCTCTTTACGGCAAAACCGGAGCCGTCGACTGCCTTATACTGAACGCGAGCGTTCAGTATAAGGAGCATTGGACGCAGATAACCGAGGAGACCATGGACAGGCAGTTTACCGTCAATTTCAAAAGCACGCTTATGCTGATACAGGCATATTATCCCGCAATGAAGGAAAAGGGCTTCGGAAGGATAGTTACTATCGGAAGCGTCAATCAGTACCGTCAGCACCCCGAGCTCTCGATGTATGCGGCAACAAAATGCGCGGTTATGAGTATGGTAAAGAATATAGCAAAGCAATCGGCTCCGTTCGGAGTGACGGTAAACAACGTTGCTCCCGGTGCCATTGCAACGCCGAGAAATGCCGATGTATATAATGATGAAGAAAAGAGATGCACGGTAGAGGCGTCTATTCCGGCGGGACGCTTCGGAACGCCTGCCGACTGTGCGGATACGGTGGTAATGCTTTGCTCCGACGGAGCGGGCTATATTACGGGTACGGATATAATAATAGACGGCGGAATGCGCCTGTAAAAAGAAAGGAAAATAATATGAGATTTAACAGCAGAGAAGAAATAATTGCCTTAACTCCCGAATGGAAGGGAGAGCGTTTTCCCGACGGACGCCCGCGCGTTCCCGATAAGTACCTTGAGGCAATGAGAAAAATGACGCTTGAGGAGCTTTGGAAGCCGATTTTCCTTAAGGGCTATATCAGTCAGTTCGAAGGTGACCTCAAAACGCTTCACGACGACGGCAGAAAGCTTATCGGACGTGCGGTAACATGTACGTTCGTGCCCACACGTCCCGACCTTCACGAGGTTGCGTTCGCACAGGGCGCGGCAGAGGGCAGAAAAGGTAATTACAATCAGTGGGTAATTGATTCTCTCGTCGGAGGCGACGTGGTCGTTGCCGATATGTACGATAAAATATTCAAGGGTACCTTCCTCGGCGGAAACCTTACAAAGGCGATAAAAACCAAAACGGGAAACGGCGGAGCCGTTATCTGGGGCGGAATACGCGATGTTGAGCAGATGGTACAGCACGAGGGCATACAGGTTTATTTCAGAGGAATAGACCCCACGCCGATACGTGAATTCATTATGAAGGATTTTAACGGTATTACGAGAATAGGAAAAGCAACCGTCCTTCCCGGAGATATCGTTTTCGGAGCCGGCGGCGGAGTACTCTTCATACCTGCACATCTTGTTCAGGAGGTCGTCGAGGGTGCGGCAAAGACGCACGTAAAGGACGATTTCGGCTTTGAAATGATAGGTCAGGGTAAATTTACCACGGCCCAGATAGACAGAGCAACGTGGACGGAAGAAATGCTCGATATGCTTCTCGATTGGATAAAGAACGACCCCCGCGGAGAGGAATACAGAGATCTCGACTGGTCCGAGGAATACTATCTCGCACGCAACGGTGACCCGAATGACACACAAACGGCCCTGTGATTTGCTGATTGCGTCCTGTGAGGCAGAAGGCGGTATTATCAAATACCGCCTCGGCACAGGCGGAGAGCTTGAGCAAATCGGTAAAATACCGATGCCGTCGCCGATGTTTTTTGAAGTTAAAAACAATGTGATATGGGTAGTTTTGCGCGCTCCGTTTGAAGGAATAAGTGACAGCGGAGTAGCCGCATTTGACCTCTGTACGGGAAAAAGGCTGACGGAGACCGTGTCAACGCTGGGAGACGTAGGCTGTCATATTACGGTTGACGGCGGGGACGTATACTGCGCAAATTACATAAGAGGAAGCGTATTTAAGTCGCCCGATGTGCTGCGCGCTCATACGGGACACGGAACGGATAAGGTGAGACAGGAAGCGCCGCATGTGCATTCCGTGTTTTTCTCACCCGATAAGAAATACGTTCTGTCGTGCGACTTGGGACTTGATACCGTTTTCGTATACGACAGAGAGTTAAATCTCATATCGGAGGCTCGCGTACCTGACGGCAGCGGAGCGAGACATACCGTATTTTCAAAAGACGGTAAATATGTTTACTGCATAAACGAGATGGCGGCAACCGTATCTGTGTTTGCTTACAATGACGGCAGGCTTACGTATATCCGCGACGTAAGTGCAAAGCCCGAGGGCTTTGCAGGTCAGGGCAAGGGAGCGGCAATAAAGCTTAACCGTGACGGAGACAGAATATACGTGACCGAGAGAGGTTCGGAGAGCATATCGGTTTTCGGAGTTGACGGAGAAAAACTGACGCTGATTGATACGGTTTCGTCGCACGGCAAGGAGCCTCGCGATTTTACGCTTTTTGACGGTGAAAAAATGGCGGTGTGCGCAAATCAGTTTTCAGACAGCGTGTCGGTTTACAGCGTTGACAAAAACGGAAAGCTAAGCTTTGAAAAAAGCTTTTTCCTGCCTTCACCTATTTGCGTGTCCGCATTGTAATACAAAAAAATAATACGAAAAAGCGGGTATTTTCCGCTTTTTCGTATAAATTTATTTTAAAATGCAAAAAATTGAAAAAAGGTATTGACAAGCCGATAAAAATGTGATATAATATTCAAGTCGTCGAAAGACGGAAGACAGTTATCAAATTTATATGCACCTTTAGCTCAGTTGGTAGAGCAACTGACTCTTAATCAGTGGGTCCCG
>CAYVLG010000081.1:0-5650 GCA_964452345.1 uncultured Lachnospiraceae bacterium | reverse complement strand
CATCAACCTGCTGATTACAAATCAGCTGCTCTGCCATTGAGCCACACCAGCGTATACCGCATTCGCGGGAACGTTATATATTATATCATAAGACTTGCAATTTGTCAAGCATATTTTTTGATTTTTTTATTTTTGTCCCGTTTATGCGTTTTCTTGCTTTTTTATTATATTTTATGTTTATTTTGACGGGAGAAATATATTTCTCCCGTCAAGTCGGTAAAATTCAAGAAACCTTGTTTACCTTTAAGCCTGCACCGTCCAAAACGTAAAGGTATCCGTCTATATACACACTGCGGCTATCCGAATAATCTCCCTCAATCGGAACATTGATAAGCTCCTCAAGTCTATATCCGTCAAACAAAAGAAGAATATATCTTGCTTCGTGAGCAGTACCGTAATAGCCCGACGTCCACCGGTTTATTCCGAGACCTACCAAGCTGTTTGCTCTGTCTATATAATACGATTTATAGTTTTGAGAACAGTATGCGTTTTCAAGCTCATATTTACATAAGGACAAAACACCGTTTGCGGTTTCCCTGTAAATCTCGGCTTTAAACGTGCTTGAAAACTCCCCTACTCCGATTCCGAGTAAATGCCCGTCACCAAAATCAATAAGAGACGTAGAAAAGCCCTCAATCGTACCCGTATCCTTTACGGTTATATTTTCATAATCGGACAAATCAAAGAAAAATACGGGGTCTGTCTGCATTACAGAGGTACAAACGTAAGCATAAGCACCGTCAAAGCGTACCGATTTAACGGTTTCACCTTCAGGTGCAAAGGCTGTGACCTCGGCAATTATTTTTTTGCTTTCAAAATCGATAATATACAAATTTGCATTAGTATTTCCCACTGTGACAAAAGCAATATCTTCTTGATTACCGCGTGATTTTTTTCCGTATTCACTTACACTTGTTGTAGTTACGGCACGAAGCACTCCGCCGTATTCGCCGAGACTGTAACGGTTGTTTATATATCCCTCAACCGATACAGACGTGACATCGCCAAAATTCTTTTCGGTATATGCCACCCGAGATATTTCAGTCATTGACTTTTTTATAACGGTATTATTCTCTGTCGGTTTGTCGTTTTCATCGCGGTAGGAACGCGTAACGTACACATAATCGTTTGATACGTAAGCGTTCTCCGAATATGATAAAAACGCACAGCAATCGGCAGGTTTCAATGTATCGGACGTCAGCTTGTAAATAACCGTATATTGAGCGTAATCTAACTTTTCGGGATAAATTATGCTGTCTGCGGAAATACTTTCAAATCCGTTCCCCGTGCTTATCTGCGGAACAAAATTTTTTTCGTCGGAAAAATCGGGATTATTGCCGACGTTATATTGCATCAGCACCAAAAATTCTCCGTTTACAAGGCGTGACGACATATACCGTCCCGTTAAAGCCGTCCTGTTTCTCAATGTAACATCGGACGGCTCAGAAACGTCCAAGCATTCAAAAGCAACGCACGGGCTGTAATCCTCAGTATAGTAAAGATATACAACCGTCACAGACATACAGTCCTCGGACAAATAAATTTCTATATTATCGGAATAAAGATATTTTACATCATTTTCTTTTTTAATCACATAGCTTCCGACCTGTTCGGACGTCTCCCCTGCTATGGAATAAATCTGCAGCATATACGTATTTGTATTGAAATAGTAAATATATCTGTCGCTTCTTTTTATAAGATCACCTTCGATAATTCCGTCAACCTGATTATCGGTAATTTCTTCATACGTCGCTCCGCTTATGTCAGAACTGCCGTCCTCCGCAAGCTCTTCATCATCTGCATTTGCCTTAAAAAGTCCTCCGAAATATTTCTCAAAATTATTCTTATACAAGCTTTTTTTGTAGGTTATTTCGTTAAGCTTGACTATTATACCGTAATATTCGCTGTCGGAATAACTCGATACGTCCGGCGGAGAATTTTTAAACGGAATAAAAAGCCATAAATTTAAGCCCGCAAGCGCACAGCAAAAGCACGCCGCAATTGCTCCCCATACCTTGATGAGCTTATGTTTTTTTGCAAGTTTTATATCCGACGTCGGATTTGCCTCGTCGGCATATTTGTCATCTACAAGCGAAAACGCCCTCAAAAGCCTTTTGTTTTTCATACATTTATTCCCTCCTTTTCAAGATACGCTTTAAATTTTGCACGCGTGCGGGAAAGTGTGACTTTAACGTTGCTTTCACTCATCTCAAGTGACCGCGCGATATCCGATATAGAACAAAGATAAAAGTATCTTCGTAAAAATATAATTCTCGTTCTTTTCGGAAGAGAACGGAGAAATGCGTTTATCGCTTCCTTAAGCACCATTTCATCGCTCACAGGAATATCATAACCCGAAACGGCAACACAATCCTTTAATTCATCTAAAGCAAGCTCCGTATTACCGCCTCTCTTTTGAGAACGGAGTTTATCGTAGCGGTCAAGTGCCAGATTTCTCGTTATTTTTCCGAGAAAAGCGGCAAACCTTTCGGGGCGATGAGGCGGAACCGTTTTCCATACCTTCATATACGTATCGTTGACGCATTCGTCTGCATCCTCGTTTGAATAAAGAATATTATAAGCGACAGTATGACAGTATCTTCCGTATTTATTTTGAGTTTCCCGTATTGCCTCTTCCGAACGCATCCAATAAAGCTCGATGATTTTTACGTCCTCCATAACGTCACCTCCCCACAGCAAATAAAAGCGCTTTCATCTATACAGACGGATTTTATAGCGCAAAGGTTACATATATTTTATCAATATTTTCCCGCTTTGTCAATTTATTTTTGGAAAAATAGGCGAAAATAAAGAAAAGTTTACAGATAACTTGACAGATGTAAAGTTGAGTGATATAATATATGATAAACGATTTGTCATATTAACAAAGGAACAACTATGAAAAACAGAATCAAGGCTCTTAAAAAGCAAAAAAACGCTGTAATTTTAGCTCATTATTACGCCCCCAACGAAGCCCAGGAGGTTGCGGACTACGTCGGTGACTCCTTCTACCTCGCAAAGATTGCAAAGCAGAGTAACGCGGACATAATTGTATTTTGCGGTGTTTCGTTTATGGGAGAGAGTGCCAAAATACTTAATCCCAACAAAAAAGTACTTATGCCGGACAAGCATGCCGACTGCCCGATGGCACATATGGTTGCGAACGGAAAAATAGAGGAAATGAGAGAAAAATACGACGACCTCGCCGTCGTATGCTATATCAATTCCACAGCCGAATTGAAATGCAAAAGCGACGTATGCGTAACGTCGTCAAATGCCGTAAAAATAGTAAAGGCACTGCCGAATAAAAATATATTTTTCATTCCCGACAAAAATCTCGGCCGCTTCGTTGCAGAACGCGTTCCCGAAAAGAATATTATACTCAATGACGGATACTGCCCCATTCACTCTGATATATCTGCTTACGAGGTTGAAAAGGAAAAACAAAAATATCCGAGCGCTCTCGTTATCTCGCACCCCGAATGCGACGCTCAAACGCTCCGCCTTTCGGATTATATCGGCAGCACATCGGAAATTATCGACTACGTCAACGAAAATCTCGCACGCGAATTCATCATTTGCACCGAGGAGGGCGTAAAATATAAGCTTATGGGAGATAACCCCGATAAACGTTTTTATTTTCCGCAAAGCCGTCCTCTGTGTATGGATATGAAATTGAATACGCTTGAAAATATATTAAATGTCTTGGAGAACGAAACGGGCGAGGTCACGGTTCCCGACGATGTACGTGAAAAAGCACTTATACCGCTGAATAAAATGCTGGAGCTTGCAAAATAATATGAAAACCGATATACTGATTGTCGGCTGCGGAGTAGCCGGACTTTACTGCGCACTTAATTTGCCGAACGATAAAAACATAACCATAGTTACGAAATCAAAAGCCGAAAACAGCGATTCGTTTCTTGCGCAAGGCGGAATCTGCGTTTTGCACGACGATGACGATTACGATTCCTTTTACGAGGATACAATGCGTGCGGGACACTATGAAAACAAGGCGGAATCCGTCGATATTATGATTCGCTCATCGAGGGCGGTAATAAACGACCTTGTTTCATACGGTGTACGTTTTGAAAAAAAAGACGGTGATTTTGCCTATACGCGAGAGGGTGCTCACTCCAAGCCGCGGATACTTTTTCACGAGGACGAAACGGGCAAAGAAATTACATCTCATCTGCTTGAAACCGTAAAGAAACGGAGCAACATAACTTTAATCGAAAATTTCACAATGGTAGACCTCAAGACCGCGGATAATGAATGCAACGGCATTATCGGCCGCGACAGCGACGGTAATTACGTAAGCGTTTCTGCGGATTATACTGTACTCGCGACGGGAGGTATCGGCGGATTGTTTGCTCATTCGACAAACTTCCCCCACCTTACGGGAGACGCATTGGCACTTGCGCTTAAATACGGCATAAAGCTGAAAAATATCGATTATATACAAATTCACCCGACAACACTTTACACCAAGAAAAAAGGACGTGCGTTCTTAATATCGGAATCTGTCCGCGGAGAGGGCGCAATTCTTTTAAATTCAAAGGGAGAAAGATTTGTAAACGAGCTTTTGCCCCGCGACGTGGTTGCGAATGCAATATTTGAGGAAATGAAAAAAGAAGGCA
The DNA here is from genome assembly GCA_964452345.1 of uncultured Lachnospiraceae bacterium. Lineage (GTDB taxonomy): Bacteria > Bacillota > Clostridia > Oscillospirales > CAG-272 > HGM12713. The sequence continues at coordinate 1,010 of CAYVLG010000081.1, read as the reverse complement.
CGGAGCACGTATGGCTGTCCCTTGCCCCGATACCGATCGAAGAAATCAAAAAGCATTTTCCCAACATTTACGCCCGCTGTCTTGAAGAAGGCTACGACGTGACGCGCGAAAGTATCCCCGTTGTTCCCGCACAGCACTATTTTATGGGCGGAATAGACGTAAACAGCGTCAGCAAAACGTCAATGGAAAGGCTGTATGCCGCCGGAGAAACCGCATGCAACGGAGTGCACGGAAAAAACAGACTTGCAAGCAATTCACTTTTGGAAAGTCTTGTATTCGCAAAACGCGCGGCTTTGGATATTACCGAAAATTACACACCGTCGGACAGTAATGCGGATTTTGTCTCCGACGGACAAAATTACGAAAACTATGAAGAAAAATACGGCAAAGCGGTGCTTGCCGCAATAAACGAGGAGAAGATAAAACATGAATAATATCACAATGAAAATGAATGCCGACGAGCTTATAATGAATGCGTTACGCGAGGACATAACAAGCGAAGACGTAACGACAAATTCCGTTATGAGAGAATATAAGCTTGGAGAGGTACAGCTTATATGCAAGCAGGACGGTATCATCGCGGGACTCGGAGTATTTGCAAGAGTATTCGAACTTTTGGACGAAAAAACAGAAATATGCTGCTACGTTAATGACGGTGACAGCGTAACCAAAGGACAGCTTCTCGGAATAATAAAGGGAGATATCCGCGTTCTGCTCTCCGGAGAACGCACGGCTTTGAATTATCTTCAAAGAATGAGCGGAATAGCAACGTATACAAATTCTGTCGCTTCCCTGCTCAAGGGCAGCAAAACAAAGCTTCTCGACACAAGAAAAACGACACCGAATATGAGAATATTTGAAAAATACGCCGTAAGAGCGGGCGGAGGAAACAATCACCGCTACAATTTAAGCGACGGAATACTCCTTAAGGATAATCATATAGGAGCTGCAGGCGGCGTAAAACAAGCGGTGGCAATGGCAAAGGAATATGCCCCGTTCGTAAGAAAGGT
>CAYVLG010000080.1:0-5721 GCA_964452345.1 uncultured Lachnospiraceae bacterium | reverse complement strand
AGCGAGCCTCCGCCGCAAAGTCGGAGGCGGGCAGAGAGATAGAGCGCCGCGTGAGAGAGCAGGAAAAATACGATTGATTTTTTTCTCCGTTCAATACTGTTTAATACTGCATTATGGGCCCGTAAAGGCTTCGACGGGGATTTTGAGGTATGATAAGCGAGTAGAGCCGGACAATCTCTATAAAGGTCCGAATTAAAATTAAACGCTAACGATAGAAACGTTGAATTGGCTGCCTGAGGGCAGTGCCGCGGCATAACGCCGCCCGTTCCTCCGAGAAGTATCGCGGTCTCGGACTGAGCGTCATTTAAGCGGTGAACGTGCATCGGCGGTTCGCCATTGAACCGATCACGCAGAAAATGGCTACCCAAATAAGCGGCTTGTCCGTTGACGGCTTATGAGGGGAAGCAAAATCGACGGAATACACCCGAAGAAAGTCATATCAAGAGATTTTCGGACAGGGGTTCGACTCCCCTCGAGTCCACCAGCGGGCAGTGCCCGCACCCAATTGTCGATTGAGTGCGGTGCTATGCCAAGCCTTATACCACGATGGTGCGGTTCGGATATAAATCCGAATGCTCCGCAAAAAAGCTGTCTCAAATGTTTTTTGGCATTTGAGACAGCTTTTTTCTTTTGCGCAATTTGTTGCCTGCATTAAGATGAACAGCTTGTGTATTTCTTAATCAACAGCTTTATATCGGAAAGGAGCATTTGATCCTGTATCGATATGCTGTTAAATTCATATAAATCCAATAAGTAACGGGGATCCAATTTAAGTATTCTGCAAATTTGGCGAAGCTGGTCGATGCTCGGTTCCTGCAGGTTTCGTTCTATTTTTGAATAGTTGGACTGATTCATAGGAATCATTCTTGCCATATCGCTTTGCAGAAGATCCATATCCTCGCGTGCGTTTTTTATTTTTTCACCGATTGTCATATTATCACCTCTCTAAAAAATATTATAACATTTTTAACTAAAACTCTTGACAAATAGTTAAAAAGATGATATAATAGCGTAGCATAGTTAAAAATTACCTATAAATATGCATTTTACCGTCGGAGCAATCGACGCCACTATTATCTTTTGAATATTTTGAGTCATCTCAGAATATAAATATTTTATCATTAACTTAAGGAGGAACTTATGTTAAACAAAAAAAGGTATGTTGGAAAAACTTTGTCTTTAGTATCATTGATAATGATGCTTGCATTGGTTTGCACAGGCTGCAAAACCGATGACTTGGAAGTAAAGATGGACGAACATATCAGTCAAGCAGAGTCCGATATGGAAGCGTCGGAAAAAAAGGCTTCCGAAGATTTGGAGAATGCCGTCAAGAATTTCTCCGACGCTTTGGCAAAAGCGGCTGACAAGGCTGCCGAGGATGTAAATGCGGCAAAAGCGGAACTTACGGCGGCAAGAACAGAGCTTGAGGCACAGCTGGCTGCAATAAAGACGGCACAAACAGCCTCGGCAGAGGATATTGCAAATGCTGAAAAGCTGCTCGATACCCTTTCCGCAAAGCTTTCCGCAGCTGAAACACTTTGCAAAAAGTTAGAGTCCGATATGGCAACCGACGCAGAACTTAATGCTGCAATCGAGGCACTCAAGGCACAGATGACGACCGATGATAAGGCGCTCAATGACGCAATCGAGGCTCTTGAGGAGCAGATGGCGACGGGCAAGGCGCTTGACGAGGCAATTGAGGCACTCAAGGCGCAGATGACGAGCGAAGATAAGGCACTCAGCGATGCAATCGACGCTCTTAAGGAGCAGATGACAGCCGCTGATAATACGCTTAACAGTGCATTAAAAAAGCTCGAAGAAGAGATTGGCGAATCGATAAATGCTGTTAAGGAAGCATACGTTGAGTTAAAGGCTTGGAACGATACGACCGATACGTTGGTTGACGGTCTGCTTGCAGATTTGGATTCCTCTTATTCTGCGTATGCGGAGAATAAGCTTACTTATTCCGAAAATAGCTTTGCAAATATACAGAAAGCGTATAATTCTGCGTACATTCGCTTGATGAGAGCGACGACGGTTGAATCTGCAAACGCTATTCTCGAGAGCTTTAAGAATACCGCGGCTGACGTTCCTTACATCGTAGACGAGATTTACGGTAAGCTGATGGAAGCCGGCGAAAATGTTGATGATATTACGCTGGACGATGAGAAAATTCTCGATGAAATCGAAGAACTGTTTAATGAAGTATACGCTATCGGAGACAGTCAGATTAAAGCGGAGCTTCTGAAAGAAATTACCGCCTACGGAGAAGGCGAAGACAAGATAAATCTCAAAACAATTTTTGACGAATATAAAGCTGCATATGACGCTTTGTTCAGACTGACTGACGGAAGCAATATTAAGAAGGAAATGGATGAAGCTCTCACTAAGCTTATTACTGTCGACAGCGAGCTTGATGAAATTTGGAACAAATATACCAAGTGGATTGGCAACCAAAACAATAAGGTTGACAGCATAGAAGGTTTTGCGGATACCGTTAAGGCTTTTGAGGACGCAATGAACCGTCAGAAGACACTTGAAACGGCAAAAACGGAAGCAGACGCTCTTAATGATGAAATCACGGCTCTTCTTGAGAACATTGTCAAGAACGGTGCGTCGATAGAAAATCAGAAGGCTCTTGACAGTTTGAAGACAAAAATTGAAAATTGGGTAGCAGAGTATTTTGTCGCTCCTTATGACAAAGAGCTTCCGAGCGAGACTGCAGAAGGTTCGGCGAACTACAATATGGTAAATCACGGTACGTATGCTAATGCAGTTAAGCAATACGAGGAAGCAGTTAAGGAATTTGTGAAGGCTGCAGAGGACTTTGAAAACGCATTAAACCAGATACCCGAAAAAGTAACTTTGAACAGCAAGAATGCTATAGATGCGGCTTGGTCTGCGTACAACAACTGGGTAGACAAGGCGAGCCTCGGAAGCTTTGACTACAGTATGGGCGGCGGAAAACAGCCTTCCGATTATTATGATATTCTTGTCAGCAAAACAAATGAATATGATAAGCTTGAAAAGCAAGCAAAAGCAATTCACAAGGCAATAGAGGATCTTGCTGAAAAGACTTATAAGGATTTTGACGAAGCAGTATCTCCGGAAACTCCGGACGGAGCTTGCAATAAGTACAAGACCGAAATTGATGCAATTTATGCTATGATTGAGACACTCAAAGCAGATAACGGCGGAGATCTTGAAGGAAATATCAGTGACGAAGAATTTGCAAAGCTTGCAAAATGCAATGCCATAGCTTCCCTTTACGCTGAAAATTCCAAGGCAAAGAATGCTGTTAAAGTTTTGACTAATATGAGTGATACCGATAAAGCTAAGGTAAATGAATTGCTTGACCAACTTATTGAGGATGCCGGCGAGGCTGTTGCTGCCATTACAAAGGCAAGCGACGCAGAGGCTATAGTTGAGCTTACCAACAGCAAGCTTGAGGGTATAGCTAAAGCTACCGCAACATATGACGTAAAGGTTAAGCTGGCAAACGGCGATGCTGATAAGCTCAATAAGCTGAAGCTTTCCTACATAGACAATACTATGCTGAAGATTGCTGATGCGGCAACGACGGACGACGTAGACCGTTACGTTGGCTTGGTTGAGTCCGAATTGAATACGGCTCTTAACTAAAGCAACCAATCATATTCTTAAACGGTAGAAATACCGTTGGAAAACGCCCCGATTTTTCGGGGCGTTTTCTCATATGCATTAAAAATCGCTCCCGTTTTCGATAATGGGAGCGATTTTCGGTTAAAATATTTAATTTGGTTTGCAGTTGCCTTGGGTCAAAAAATCTCGAAAGCGACGCTTCCGAGATTTTTTGCTTACAGTTCTATTATTTTTTGTGCCAGCCATATTACGCACGGCATTGTGGCTATTGAGAAAAGCGACGATGCGCCGACGCCCTGAGCGGAAAAACCGGGAGCGACGTCATAGGTTTCCGCCAGCATGGATACCGACGTTGCGGAGGGCATACACGTAAGCGCGACGGAGAACAGTATCCACATTTCGCCGAAGCCCAGAAGCTTCATAATAACGCAGATAAGCAAGGGAAGAATTATAAGCTTGAATGCGCAGAGGTAATACATCTTTGCAGAGCCGAATATCTGCTTTGCGGTACGTCCCGCGAGCAGAGCACCTATGATGAACATAGAGACGGGGGTGCAGAGCGACGATATGTATGACAGCGAGGATACCGCAAACGACGGGAGCGTGAAACTCGGTATGAAGGCGGGGATAACAAAGACAGCAAGTCCGATTACACTCGGCACGGAGCCTTTATTTATAAACACCTGTTTTAAGGTAAGCTTTATGTCGCTTCTTCTGCGCGCGAAAATGGAAAGTCCGAGCGTCCACATAAGCGTATTGAACACTATCATATTGAAGGCCGCCATAAACGCGCCGACGTCTCCGAACAGCGACTCCATAATCGGGATACCGATAAAACCCGTGTTGCCGAAAATCATCGAAAATTCAAGGATTTTCCGTTCGTCGAAATTTTTTATTTTTATGCACGCAAAATATGCGATTACCGCCATAAAGAAATGGAGAACGAAGCAGAGAAGAATTGTTTTCAGACCGAGCTTGAGATTTTCAGCCGAATACTGCATTTTTACTATTGAATATATTATCAGTATGGGCTGTGATACCTTTAATATGAGAGCGGACAGCTTTTTTGACGCGGTGCCGTCGATAATTCCCGTTTTTCCCGCTATGTAGCCTACTATAAGTAAGACGAAGAGTGTTGCAATTGTAGAGAGCAGTGCCGAAAAGTTCATTTTGATAATCCTTTAATCCATTGAATCTATTTGTTGTTTTATTGCCTTCATATCCGCGAGCATTTCTTCCTTTTTTGTCGGATTGCGCAGGAGAAAGGCAGGGTGATATACCGCCGTCATCAAAAATCCGCCTTTTTTTACAAAGGTGCCGTGTTCCTTGGTTATTTTATAGTCGGGGCGTATCAGGCGTGCGGCGGAAATTCTGCCGAGGCAGACTATTATTTTTGGGTTTATAAGCTTTACCTGTCGGCGGAGATAATCAATGCAGGCGTCTTCCTCCGCGGGGAGCGGGTCTCGGTTATGCGGAGGACGGCATTTAAGTATATTGGCTATATATACGTTTTCGCGGGGAATATCGACGGCGAAAAGGTATTGATCGAGCAGCTTGCCCGCACGGCCGACAAAGGGAATGCCCGTTTTATCCTCGTTGTCTCCGGGTGCCTCGCCGACAAAAAGAACGTCGGCATTTGTATTTCCCGTTCCGAAGACAAGATTTGTCCTCGTTTTGCATAGCTCGCAGGCTCTGCAAGCCTCGCAGTCCGCGCGTAATGCTTCCCAAGTATCGTTCATTTGCATATCTCCTTGATTTTTATTTTATTTTTCTTGCCTCGACGTAATAGCGTTTATCTTCGGCGTGTCCCATCGAGAAGGTTTTTCTCGGCAGAGAGCCGTCGAAAAGTACTGTTTTGAACAGCTCCGATTTACTCATACCGCCGAATATGAAGCCTATTGTGTTTTGCTTTGAGGCAAGAGTGCGGACGGAGACCTCTCCGTGGATATAATCGACCTCGGTGCCTTCGTTTTCGCTTATATAGCCGTCTATAAAGTCCTGAAGCGTGCCGACGGTGAGCTGTCGGACGGGGTGTGCTATTTCAAGTCTGCCTTCGTTTTCGCCGTACTCACATCTTCATAACACTCTTCGATGCTGTCA
>CAYVLG010000079.1:0-5798 GCA_964452345.1 uncultured Lachnospiraceae bacterium | reverse complement strand
TTAACGAGCTCGACGTAAAATATCAGAATCACATCATAAAACGCTGTGAATTTACGGCATAATTTTAATCAAGTATAAAGCAGTAAGCAGAGACCGCGCCAAGCAGGCGCGGTCTCTGCTCAATGTTTGTTTCAGACGTTTTACATTGAATTACATTCGAAAATCAAAAAACATACGCCGTTTTATAACTATTTTCGCCAACCCTCTTGCAAAAAACGGCATAATGTGATAAAATTGTGATAATTACCAAACATTAATACGGAGGTCATTATGACAAAAAGTAAAAAAATCACGCTGCTTGTTGCCGTCGCGGTCATCATCGCACTTTTGGCGGTTGCTTTTATAACCGACGGCGCGGGCAGTATGGGCATTTCCTGTCCCGACTGCAACGGAACTTCCGCCGACTGCGAGACCTGCGGAGGCGAGGGCGCCGTAAGAGGTTCTCTCTGGGCACTTCTTCCGCCGTTTGTCGCAATCGGACTTGCCCTTATAACAAAAGAGGTTTACAGCTCCCTGTTTGTCGGCGTTCTCGTCGGCGGTATTCTCTATTCGGGATTTTCCTTTACGGGCACTCTCGACGCAATAATAAGCGACGGGCTCATTTCCGCCGTTTCGGGAAGCGCGGGAATATTCATATTCCTCGTCGAGCTCGGAATAATCGTTGCGCTTATCAACCGCGCAGGCGGTTCCGCGGCGTTCGGAAATTGGGCTAAAACGCACATCAAATCGCGCGTCGGCGCAATACTCGCCACCTTCCTTTTGGGAATACTCATTTTCGTTGACGACTATTTCAACTGTCTTACGGTCGGCTCCGTAATGCGCCCCGTTACCGACAGCAAAAAGATCTCGCGCGCAAAGCTCGCCTACATAATAGACGCCACCGCGGCTCCCGTATGTATGATAGCCCCCATATCCAGCTGGGCGGCGGCAGTTGCAAGCTATGCCGAGGAAGGCGAAGGACTTTCGCTGTTTATAAAAGCCATTCCCTATAACTTTTATTCGATACTTACGCTCGTATTCGTTATCGCAATAACTCTTATGAAATTCGATTACGGCTCTATGAAGCTGCACGAACTGAACGCCATAGAAAACGGCGACCTTTACACCTGCGGTGACAAAAACGAATCCGCCGAAACGGTATCGGAATTTGCCAAGAACAGCGTGCTCGACCTTATAATCCCCGTCGCCGTTCTTATAATAAGCTGTGTATTCGGTCTTGTTTACGTCGGCGGCATATTCGACGGCGCGAGCCTTGTAGACGCATTTGCAAACACCGACGCGACAACGGGTCTGCCTTGGGGCGGTCTGATAGCTCTCGTTATAATCATCGTTTATATGCTTGTCCGCCGCTGTCTCACGTTCAAGGAATCAATGGACTGCGTACCGCAGGGCTTTATCGCAATGGTTCCCGCAATACTCATTCTGACGTTTGCAACCGCGCTTAAGAATATGACAAGCATACTCGGCGCAAAATACTACGTCGGCGACCTTATGAACGGTCAGGCGGAAGCTCTCGGCTCAATGCTTCCCGCCATTATATTCCTCGTCGCCTGTGTGCTCGCGTTTGCGACGGGAACGTCGTGGGGCACTTTCGGAATACTTATACCGATAGTTACCGCGATTTTCGAGCCCGGCTCTACGCTCCTCATCATAGGAATGTCCGCCTGCCTCGCGGGTGCCGTATGCGGCGATCACTGCTCTCCGATTTCTGACACGACAATTATGTCCTCTGCGGGCGGTCAGTGCAACCACCTCAACCACGTTTCGACTCAGCTTCCCTATGCGGTAACGGTTGCCGCAATATCATTTGTGATGTTCGTAATCTCGGGATTTGTGCAGAATATATTCATTTGTCTGCCTCTCGGAATTGCCCTCACAATCGGAACGCTGTTCGTCATCAAGCTTATAACGGGCAGAAAAAAAGCAGATTAAACGTAAAAAAATCCTTCTTCCGAATGCCGAAAGAAGGATTTTTTATTATGCTCTCTGAAAGATAAGCCTGTATATCAAACCGTTTTTCGGTTCGAATACGACGACCGAGCCGTCGGAGGCTGTAAGCCTGTATACGTATACGCAAAGCAGTGCAAGCGCAAACAGACATATTACCGCGAATACCGCTTTTTTCTTCCGTTTTGCCGCCAATATAAGTGCCGACAAAGCGGTCGGAGGAAGCACAATCCAAAGCGGATGATATTCAAACGCCGACGAAAAGTCAAGGCAAACGGCACTTATCAGCACGCGCGTCATTCCGCACCCCGCGCAGGAAATTCCCGTTAGGAATTTTATCGGACAGCCGACGCCCGAAGCGTAAAACACCGCGCAGAATACGGCAGTGCCGAGCACTGCCGTACAGACGGCGAAAGCAGTCTTATGCTTCATATTCACATAGCGTAATTGTTGTCAAGCTTTTTCAGCTCGTTAAAGGTATCTATTTCTATGATATCGTCAAACGTACATTCTCTGACCGCTATTTTATATTGATCTATATAATAACCGAGCGCGACCTCGTCCCAATATTTCTCCTTGCCTCCGGGTACGTTTTCAAAAACATCCTTAACGTGCTCCGACAAAAGCTTGCCGTCATTCTCCGTCCAGTACGATATTCCGAACATATGATGACAGTTTATTCCGCCTATGCTCAAGCGTTTGATAAAGCCAGAGCTGTCGGTAATAAAGCACCAGTCGTCCGTTCTGCTCGTCGGAACTCCGAGATAGTTTGTACAATACTGATATTTTGTAACAAGCGCGGGATTGTACATAAGAAGATCCGCCTCGAAAACATAGCTGTTTCCGAGAAGCTCCCTCGCCATATAAACCGATGAAATATTGTTGCACTCGTTGTAAACGGGATTTTCTATAAATTTAATCATCGGGTATTTAATCAAAAGCTGATCGAACTGCTCTCCGAGATAACCTCTTACAATGTATATCTCCTCTATGCCTGCGGCAACGACGGCGTCGAGAAGCGAATCTATTATTCTTCTGCCCTTGACGCGCACCAGCGGCTTAGGAGTATTCAAAGTTATGGGTACGAGACGCGAACCGAATCCTGCGGCAATAAATATTGCTTTTTTTACGCGATAAGGCTCAAGAGCCTCGCGTCCTTTCTCCGTTATTTTGCCCGCGCCGACAAGTCCCTGCTCGGACAGCTCGGACATTATTCTGTTTACACTGCCGACGGATATACCCGTTCCCGCGGAAATTTCGCGCTGTGAGCGCGTTTCCTCCGAGCCCTCGAGAAACGTAAGAACGTCAAACTGTTTTTTAGTCAAATTCATAGTCCACCTCTTATTTTGCTTTTGTTCTGTAATTAAACGCTCTGTTTTTTATAAAAGCGATTACCGCCTTTAATACTATATTGACGAGAAGTATTGCAAGAGATACGACCGCCGCGCTCTCGTACTGCATTTGAGCCTCGAACTGATTTATCATCAGCGATATCGGGCGCGTCGACGAGGAGGCAAGGAAGGATACCGCGGAAATCGTCATCATACAGTTTACGAACATATACGAAAACATTTCAAGTATCGTTCCGAAGCTCTGCGGCAGAAATACGTCCTTAAGCATACGGACGCGTCCTATGCCGAGAGTATCGCCGACAGCCTCAAGATTTTCATTCATCTTGCCGAAGGTGTTGTACATCATAAGATACGGCGAAGATATAAAGTGAGCCGTATTTACCATAATGAGTATTACAAGCGTTCCCTCAACCGCACTGCCCGAATAAAATATGACGTAAGAAAGACCGAGAACGATACCCGGAATTGCCATAAACGTAAGCACCAGCAGATGAAGAAGCTTTGACACACCGCCTTTGTTACGCGCCGTAAGATAAGCGCATACAAAGCCGATAAACGTACCCGCAAGAGCCGTAAGCAATGCAATTACAAGCGAATTTACAAGATATCCCGCTCCTCCTCGGCCGCTCATCGTTTTTACTATATTGTCAAGCGTAAAGCTCATATCGTAAGGATACGCCCTGACAAAGGCAAGCACCGCGAATGCCGCTATCGGAAGAAGCGCGGCGGCAGAAACGATGCCGCAAACGGTATATGCCGCAGCATTTTTCACCCGCGACGAACGCTCTCCGTCATTTCTTTTGACAAACGACGAGGAAGCGCGCTCCTTATTGAGCAGGTCGGTAATAAACGCCGCTATCGCGGGAATCAGCAAAATTATTCCGTATACACAGCCGCGTCCGAACTTAAGCTGACTTATTACTTCCTCATACATCAGAAGCGATACGGTTTTCGTCGTTCCGCCTATCATAAGCGGTACTCCGTAGTCCGTCACTATCATGGCGAAGGCACTGAATGCCGCCGCAATCAGCGGCTTGCGCATATACGGGAGCGTGATACGCAGAAATCGGCGTCCTCTGCCTATGCCGAGTACGTCGGCGGCCTGATAAACGCTTCTGTCCTCGTAGCGCAGAACGTCGGCAAGCATAATGAAGGCAACGGGAAACGCATACATCACCGAGCCTGCGACAATACCGATTTTTCCGTATATAAATGCACTTTCGATACCCAAAAGGTTGGTTATTATTCCGTTTCTTCCGAAAAGTATGATAAGTCCCATTCCGTGTGAAATGGAGGGAATAAGCATAGGAAGCACCAAAATTATGCTGAAAAGTCCCTTAAGCTTTATATCCGTTCTCTCGATACACCAAGCAAGGGCATATGCCAAAACGATAACTATGACCGTGGCAATCGCAGTCAGCGAAAGAGAGTTTAACACGGCGGTGCCGAGCTTGGAGCTTGTAAATACGTCCTTTACGTCCTGCAGCGTAAGCACGGTGAACATTTTTATTATCGGAACGGCGACAAGCCCCAAGAGAACAGCCAGCACCGCAAGCTTACATGTAAGCGTCAGCCCACTGCTCTTTTCCCTGCTTTTTTTTACCGTGCCCGTCATTTGCCCATCTCCGTAAATCTCTTAAGCGAAGCTATTTTCTGATTGAGGTTGTCGACTACAAAATGCTTTACATAGTCGTTTGCCGGCGCGGCAATTATATTCTCGGGAGTATCTATCTGACTTATCCTTGAATTTTCCATAACAAGAATACGGTCGGACATGGCAAAAGCCTCCTCCTGGTCGTGCGTGATATATATCATCGTCGTACCGTATTCCCTCTGTATGTTCTTGATAACCTTACGCAGCTGAAGCCTCGTCGCAACGTCGAGCGCGGACATCGGCTCGTCGAAAAGCATTATTTCGGGATTCAGTATCAGCGTGCGGGCAATCGCAACTCTCTGCTGCTGACCGCCCGAAAGCTCCGCGGGGTGCTTTGAGGAATGCTCCGAAATTCCGAGCATTGCCATAAGCTCCTCGGCTCTGTGCTCTATCTGCTCACGCGTCGCCTCACCCGTCTTTTTTGCCTTAAGTCTTGCCGCATAGCAGATATTTTCCTTTACCGTCATATTCTCGAACAGCGCGTAATTTTGGAAAACAATTCCCATTCTGCGCTTCGACGCGGGCAGAGCGGTTATATTCTCTCCGTCGAGATAAAGAGCACCAGAGCTCGGAGACAAAAGACCGACAATGATACGCAGAAGCGTGGTCTTTCCGCAGCCCGAAGGACCGAGTATCGAAAGAAACTCTCCTTCCCCGACGTCAAACGAAACTTCGTTTAACGCGGGAGCTTCGGCTCCGTCCTCGTATACCTTTGTTACCTTATCTATAACAAGCTTTTGCTTTAATATTTCCATTTTGCAAGAAGCGCGTCCTTTCTTTCGGGAGTATTGCCGCTCATATCGGCATATTTTACATCGGTCGGATAGTTTTCAAGAGAAACGGTC
>CAYVLG010000078.1:0-5806 GCA_964452345.1 uncultured Lachnospiraceae bacterium | reverse complement strand
TTGCAAATAGTCGTCCAAAAGATTGTTCTTCAAGGATGACAAAAAGCTGTACGTCCCGTCCTCGGTAACGAAGAAATCGGAATTATCATCATCGGCAAATCCGCCCTCACCAAGCTCATATTTCATAACTATATGAATGCCGTATTCGGATTCAACGCGCCGTATCTCTCCTTCCTCCATTTCAAAAAGTGCCTTTACCACCTCGGGAGAATCATAGTCGCTTGTTTCGGTAAGATAATATCCGTTGGGATATTGCTCCATACCGCTGTCTTCGCCGTACTCCTCTACCAGCTTATCAAAAAGAGCGTATTCTCCTTCTCTTGCTTCACTTTCCATAATCAGCTGAACCTTGTCGGAAAGCGCAATCAGCTCTGCTTTGGAAAGCTCCTCCGTCAATACGTTGCCGTCGCTGTCAAGTATCGGATTCGGATACGTGGGCGAATCGGAGGTTCCTTTTTCGTCATATGAAATATGCTCGTTACCGTCCGTATCCGTATATATCCATATCGTTTGATCCTTGCTGTCCTTCTGGATATTGCCGTTTTCGTCGGTTTTCTTTTTTGCCCCTTCTTTCTTGCTGTTATACGCTACCGTCAAAGAGGATAAATCGGAATAATATATGACGTCTCCGTTTGAATCGGTTTCATATACGGGCTTTGTGGTAAAGAAAAATATATGTCTGAACCTTACGTAATTATCCTGATAATACTTTTCATAATTTTCCGCAGATATTTTTGACCCGTCGGAGCCGAAAAGATAATCGTTGAGATATGATATTTTAGCCTCCATAATATATGCCTCTTTGAGAACCTTATAGTTCGCTCCGTATTCGGCAAGAACATTATTGAGTGTATTTTTGGAGCCCTCTCCGTCCGTATCTATAAGCCTCTGCATTTCATCGTCTATTTCCTCAAGCGTAGAGTCGGGAAGCTTAAGCTTAAGCTCATCGAAAAGGTAAAGCGCGGCAAGATATGTTTTTGTATTCTCGATAACCATATTTGTATAATATTCGTTATAGGTTTCTCCCGTCGACGCATCTATAACGGTATCCCAAAAACTATCCTTCAATGCTTGAGTTCCGAAGGCATACGAAGACGCCAGCGTTCCTTTCATTCTCGAAAGCAAAAGCATATACATATTAACCGTGATATCCGTGTCTTCCAGCTCCATAAGCTTTTTTCCCCTTGACGAGCAGCCGACCGTACAGGTCGTCAACAGCATACATACAAGCACAAATGCTAAAATTTGTTTAAACACTCGCTTCATTTTTATATTTCCTTTCATTTACCGATTTTAAGAATTTGCCTCGGCGGCTTTTAAATATTTTTCAAACAGCGACAGCAAAAGAGCGGGAACGTTGTCTCCCGATTGCTTTTTTAAATTGACGCACGGACTGTCTCCTCCGCCCAAGCGCAGGCGTCCTCGGAATTCGTTGGACAGCCCGTGCCATATAATATAATCAACTTCATTGCACTTTATCTTTATAATTGCCTGTTCCTCAATTATGGCTGCAACTCCGCATTTTTGAGCCAATGAGCGAATATGTGAAATCGTCAGCAGGTTTGTAACACATTTCGGAGCTTCTCCGTATCGGTCTATCAGCTCGTCAAGCACGTCTTCCTTATCCTCGTCGCATTCAATGGCGGCAATTTTTTTGTAGAGCCCCATTCTTTGAGCGGAGCCGGATACATAGCTGTCGGGAATATAGGCGTCACATTTCAACGATACGGTGCATTCCGTTTTTTCGGGAAGCTTCTCTCCGCGCTCCTCAAGCACCGCCTCGTTTAAAAGCTTAATATACAGCTCATAGCCAACCGCGTCAAGATGACCGTGCTGCTCGGCTCCGAGCAAGTTTCCCGCTCCCCTTATTTCAAGATCCCGTATAGCAATTTTAAAGCCTGCACCGAATTCGGCATAATCCCTTATTGCCTCAAGTCTTTTTGTTGCTATTTCATTTACTGCCTTATCGCGCGGATACGTAAAATAAGCATATGCCCGCCTTGCCGAACGTCCTACTCTTCCTCTTATTTGATGAAGCTGTGAAAGTCCGAGGCGCTGTGAATTTTCGACTATAAGAGTATTTGCATTCGGAATATCGACACCCGTTTCTATAATTGTTGTACAAACAAGGATATCTATCTCTCCGTCAAGCATTTCCTCCCAAATGCTCTCAAGCCGTTCCTTTTCCATTTTTCCGTGAGCAACCGTTATGCGCGCCTCCGGAATTGCCTTCGACAGTTTTGCCGCACAGCCGTCTATGCTTTCGACTATATTGTAAAGATAAAAAACCTGACCGCCTCTTCTTAATTCCCTGCGTATCGCTTCTATGACAATAAGCTCGTCATATTCCAAAACGTAGGTTTGTACGGGAAGCCTATCCCCCGGTGCTTCATCAAGCACCGATATATCCCGAATACCGCCCAATGCCATATTCAGCGTCCGCGGAATAGGCGTTGCGGTCAATGTCAGCACGTCTATATTGCCTGCAAGCTGTTTAAGCTTTTCTTTATGCGCAACACCGAATCTCTGCTCTTCGTCGATAATAAGCAATCCAAGATTTTTGAACTCTATATCTTTTGAAACAAGCCTGTGAGTGCCTATTATTATATCGGTATTCCCGTTTTTCAGATTACGCATAGACTGTGCTTGCTGTTTTGCCGTTCTGAAACGCGATATCATATCAACCGTTACGGGTGAGCCTCTCATTCTCGCACAAAACGTTTGATAATGCTGTAATGCAAGTATGGTTGTCGGAACGAGAACCGCAACCTGCTTTCCGCCGAGCACCGCCTTGTATGCCGCCCTCATCGCCACCTCGGTTTTTCCGAATCCGACGTCTCCGCAAAGAAGTCTGTCCATAGGCACGGGAGACATCATATCCTTTTTTATATCCTCAATGGCGTCAAGCTGACCGTCCGTTTCCTCATACTCAAAAGCCGCTTCAAAATCTGCCTGCATATCGTCATCGGGCGGAAATGCGTAGCCCGGTCTGCGGCTTCGCTCGGCATACAGCTTAATCAAATCCTTGGCGATATCCTTTACCGCCGCCTTGGCTTTTGCTTTTGCACGGTTCCATTCTCCGCCGCCGAATTTTGACAGTTTGACAAGTCCGTCGTCCGAATGCGCACCGATATATTTCGATACCATATCAAGCTTATCCGCAGGCAAGAACAGCCTGTCACTGCCTGCGTATCTGATATTTATATAATCTCGGCTCACTCCGTCCACGGTAAGATTTTCAATACCCATATACTGACCGATACCGTGTACCTCGTGAACGACATAATCTCCGACCTCAAGATCGTTATATGATAAAATCGCTTCCGTGCCGCTCTTCTTTTTTTTCTTTTTCTTGATTATTCCGCCCGCCGCAAGAACTCCGTCACGGCTTTCGGGACAAACGGTAAAAACAACGATTCTCGGCGTCGTAAGCTCATAACCGCGTACATATTCCCTGTAACGTACCAAAGCAAAATCCTTGGGAAGCTGCATTACGGAATATTCACCCGTATCCGCCTCGGGCAGGGCTTTTATACCGCGCTCTCCGAGCATAGAACAAAAATTTTTCGCCGAGGCTTGATTTTCAGCCGTTATTATTATTCTGTAACCGTTTTTCTTGTATGAAGCAATATCCTCGCAAAGCAACTCGAGATTATCGCAGTACGAAACCATATGCTTGCTTCGGAAGGAAAACATTCCGCTCAATTTTTTACCCGACAGCCCCTGTCCGAGAGCTTCAAAATAAACCGCAACCGAATTTGAAATAAACTCTTCAAAATACGGCTGCTTCCTGCTGTAATCAGTATACTTTGAAGCAACGGTTCCCGTTTCGAGAAGCTCCTCTACCGTTTGGTTGATATGCCACTCGGAAGCTTTTATTCTGTCTGTGCACGAAGAAATTCCTTTTATAAAAACAGTGCTTTGCTTGGAAAAATAATCAAGCAAACAGGAGCGTTCCGGATATACAAGCGTAATATATTTATCGATAAAGCTTATATCGGCACCGCTTTCAACCGCCAAAAGCTCCGAACGCATTTCCGAAGCGGCACGCTCGTCCTTGCTTCTCGCAATACAGTTTTCAAGAACCTTTTTAAGCGCGGTTCGTTTTTCTTCGTTAACGAGAATTTCACGTGCCGGTGCAAATTCCACTCTGTTAAGCGGAACGGTCATTCTCTGCGTTTCGGGGTCAAAAATTTCCATACGGTCTATTTCGTCGCCGAACAGCTCAATACGGAACGGTTTCTTTTCAAATACCGTATTATTTTCCATATCCAAATATTCCGCACTTGACGGATATACGTCTATTATGCCGCCGCGAACCGCAAACTGTCCCGCTCCGCTGACAAGCTCGTTGCGAACGTAACCGAGAGCAGTCAGTCTTTTTGAAAATTCGTCTATATCGATTACCGTTTTATCAAAATCAACGGCCGTCATTCCGCTTATAAGCTTATCGGGCGGAACGGTATAACCGAGAGCCGCGTCCGGTGTTGTAACAACTGCATCGTATGTTCCGTTTAAAATGCCTGACAGCACACGCAGCCTCTCATGCTCGTACTCATGGGAGGCGGTAATGTTATAAAACGTGAGGTCTCTTCCCATATAGAAGGCAACCTTCAAGCCAAACTGCGAAAGAAAATTTTTAAGCCTTACGCATTCCTTTTCTTCTGAGCAAACAAGCAATGCCGTCCGTGAATCAATTTTTTTTACGTCCTCAAGCAATGCGGCATAGCAGACATCGGTTGCACCCTCGCACAATCCAGTCACCGCCGAAGGCGATGCACGGTTTGCGTTTTTTGCCTCCGAAATCGCAAGCAGCAGCTGCTTATATTCACCGTCTGTCCTTATGGAATCGGTTATTGTATTCATTTGGCAATACCTTCCTATTTACCGTTGCAAAGCTGCATAGCACCGTCCGCATCGCCTGCAACCAAACGTTCAACCCCCGTAAGAATACGAGGAAATGCTTCGGCAAGCATTTTTTGATCCTGCTCCGAAAAAGAAGAAAGAACCCAATCCTTCATATCGTAATCGGGATGAGGCTTTTTTCCAATTCCGATACGTATCCTCGGAATTGTATCGGTTCCGACGGTCTCTATAATGCTGTTAAGTCCCTTTTGTCCGCCCGCGCTTCCGCTCTTGCGAACTCTCAATCTGCCGACGTCAAGATTGACGTCGTCGGAAATTACTATAATATTTTCGGGTAAAACCTTATAAAAACGAGCCGCTTCTCCCACCGCTTCTCCCGAAAGATTCATATAAGTCTGAGGCTTCATAAGCAAAGCGCCGACGCCTCCGATGTTTGTAACGGCGGTCAGTGACTTGAATTTCGCACGATCGATATTTATATTTTTCCGAGCCGCAATATAATCGATTGCCATAAAGCCCGCATTATGTCTTGTATTTTCATATTCTCTTCCCGGATTTCCGAGTCCGACGATTATGTATTTAACAGCAGTAGTACCCTCGGAATTGCCCGACGATATACGTTTAAAAAGTTCAAAAATATCCGCCATTGTATCTCCCGCATTTCATTTGTTACTCTATTCCAATTTAATATTATATTACACACAAGTCAAAAAATCAATGAAAAACTTGTTTTTTTACATTTGTTCACAGAAAATTTACACCGATATTTGAATATAATTCTGAAAAAAATATAGCAATTTACTCCGGAATATGGTATAATATTATAGTTGCAAAGCGTATATCCGCATTGCAGCTTTACGATTGTCAAAATTTTATTTTATGGAGGTATTTTAGAAATTAAATACCTTAGTTGAAAAAGAATTATAAACACTCACTAAGC
>CAYVLG010000077.1:0-5817 GCA_964452345.1 uncultured Lachnospiraceae bacterium | reverse complement strand
ATCCAAGGATAATCGTGAGAATTCAGCATTATAAGTCTTACTTTGCTGTCCTCATCGTCAAGATAATACCAACCTCTGACGCTTCCCATTCCGGTAATATCATTTCTCGACTGTTTTGCCGTTGCAAAATATAAATCCGACGCTTTCAAATAATTTTCGGAAAAATAATTTCCCGTTACGTTATGCAAATAAATATTTCCGTCATCGTGATTTCCGACAGCCTGCAAATACGGTATTTTCGACATCTGAAGAATTTTTCCGTGTCTTTGCCAAAGCTTTAATCCAATATTTTTATCCTCCGTTGCCATATGCGCAAGGTCTCCCAAATGCACTATTGCCGCGGAATTGGTCGCCTGAGCGAGTCTTTTGGCTATCTCGGTAGGAAAACACGTATCGTTTTCCGTATAATGCGTATCGGTAAACAGCGTTATACAGAGACTGTCTTCCTTCATATGTGCTTTGGCGGCAAGAGCGACGTTTTCAATCAGTTCGTCAACATATTCCGACATAGGTATATAGCCGCCGAACCGTTCTACTGCCTTTAACCCGTCCGTCAGCTCCGCGGGCAAGCTGTTATACGGCACAACGTACTTATACTTTGTTTCGGTAACAATACCTCCGACTGTCATATCAACGGTATCGCCGTATCTTAAATTGAAAAAAACGATATATTGTGTTCCGTCGCCGTAATCCGAGACTGAATAATCTTTTCCCATACCGTATTCAAACGTACCGCCAACAGTTCCGATATAAGCCAGATTCGACGAGGTGTACGTGTTGGCAGATATATCTCCGTTTTCAGTCAGGGAATACATCTTTGCATATTCTCTCGAGCCTTCTATATACTGTTTATTTTTGTCAAACCGAGCCATCCAGAACAGTCTTTCCGATGTTTCGGATACCGGAGTAAAACTTTTTATTCTCAACCGTATACTTTCATATAACGACAAATCGATATAATCGGTACGCAGATAGCTTGCATTTGAGCTTATGCTTCCGTCTACGCCCACGATACCCGCAATAAGGCTGTTACCGTCTGCAAATACTTTATATTCGGACACCGTTCCGACGGCTTCTTTTTCCAGCCCCTCTCCCGCGTCGCCTTTTTCGCCTTTCTCTCCCTTTTCTCCCTTCGAACCGTTTCTTATCCGCAGGGCGGACTGCGTGCCGTCCGTCAGCGTCACCGTCGCTATGTTAACTCCTCCGTCTATATCCGACACCGTCGTCTGTTCTATGCTTGCGACGGAGACGAGTTTTCCCGCGGATATCAGTTTCAGCTCTCCGTTATCCACGCCGAGATATCTGCCGTTATAATCCGAAAGCCCTACGTCCTTAAGAGCTCCGTACAGTTTTTCGGCAGTTGCCGCGTCAAGCGCGGCTTGACGCGCTCTGTTAGCCTCAGCGTCCCAATACAGCATTCCGCCGTCTGTCATCTCCCCGCTGTCGTCACGCGTAAGCACCGCTCCGCCGTCGCCCGAAGCAAAAGCAAATGAGTTTGTCTCCGTATCGTATCTGCCGTAGCCTAACCTTACCGTCCTTGAGCTGCCGTCCAAAAGTATCGCGTATGCGCTGTCTCCGTCAGCCCTTATAACAATACCGCTGTAAGCTCCGCTTACGTCCTCGCCGTCTGAATTAAGCACAAGCACGCTGTCGCGAACCGCAATCTCTTCGTAGTCCTTCACCGTCGCCGTACCCGTAACATTGAGTCTTACCGCATTGACGGTTTCCGCCCTGACGTTTCCAACAAGCTCCGCCGCGGTCACGCTGTCCGCACCGATTTTTCCCGCCGTTACCGTATTTGCTCCCACACTCTCGGCACGCACCTCGCCCGTCGCAGTAAAATCTCCGGCGTGTGAAAATGCTCCGCCCGTCACTGGGTCTGTCGCCTCCGCCTTTTTCGCCACCTCGCCGTTCAGCGACAGCAATCGTTTTAAAAGTTCGTTCAGCGCGGGAATGACCGCCGGATTTTCCGTCTCCAGCTCGGGATATACGAGCCCGTCATCACCTTCATATGCACCGAGCGTATTCTCCGCGCTCTCCAGCCTTCCTTTGATTTCCGGCACGTCACTTTGCGCAAAATTCTTTACAAATTCGAGCTTTTCTCCGTTTTCGCCCAAGCATTCGTCTATATGCTCTCCGACGCTCACGGCACGCGCTTGCGCCTCCGCCGCAATTGCCGCGCTTTCCGACGCCGCCTCCTCCGAAGTGTTTGCCGACCGCTCCGCATTTTCGGCTCTTTCCGCATATATTTCCGACGCGTTTTGTGCTTTTACGACCGCCGCATACTGAGGAGAACTCAACACAAGAGAGCCTCCCGTTACGTCCTCACGTACAAAAAGCGTAAACTGCGGAGAATAAACTATTCCGTCCGCCGCTCTGTACAGCTGAAGCACCGCCGTTTGCTCCCCCGCCTCCGACGTGGCATACGGCGTGACGTCGTAAACAAGGCAGTTCGGATAAGCACCCTCCGACGTATAGACGGTTACGGGGTCATACATATCCTTTCCCAAATATACAACCGCTCCGTCGCCCTCCTCGGGCTTCAGCGGGGTCATTCCGTTCCGCAGACGTATAACAAGCCTGTGCGTTCCGCTGTCGTGCTGTGTAACGGGTACCGAGCACTGTATACCTTTCCGCGACACATCAAGCGTCACGTTATGTATTATCTTCATTTTCTTTTCTCCTTCCGCTCAATACCAAATCGGGGGCTTTACAAAAAAGCCCCCATATTCTATACTCTGCCCGTCGGCTCTCTGAAAGCGCGGGACGCTCTTGCCTTTATTTCCTCATCCGAAGCTTTTTGAGACGCCTTCAGTGCCTCCGCCACGCATTCGGGAACCTCCGCCTCGACTCCTCGGCGTATTCTGTACGCCTTGAAGTTCACGGATACGAATACCTCCTGAGACGCTCTGTCGCCGTCAAGCAAGGGGAGCGTTATTTTCACTCTTTTTTCGGTACCGTTTGCCATTTCATCACCTCCAAAACCGCAGCTCTTCAGTTCGCCTCGTCCGTATCGGAATAGGACGAATTGGATTCGACGCGGATTATTCTTTCCTCGTAGAGAATTTTTGCACCGTGCATAAATTTATAGCCTATGGTCGAATACTGTTCGAGCGCGCCGCCGATTTCCGACCTGTCCTTGATTATCATTTCCATACCCGCTCCCTCAAGTGCGAGCTTGCCCCACGCGTCTTTTCCGAAAAATACCGTGGCATAAACCGCTCCGCTGCTCTCGGAATACACCTTCGCGCTGTTGGACTCTATGAATTTCACTCCGTGAAGCTCTCCGATTTCTCCCTTGAAAATCTGCTGTACGGAATTATATTTGTGATATTCCTTCCATTCGTCGCTGTTTCGCAGGTCCTCGGCAACCGACGGGTGTATTATCGCAACATAGTAGCCGTTTATTTTCGGAGTCTTCATTTTCTTGAGATATGTCGCCGCCTTATTTACAATTTCGGGAGTCAGCCTCGACGTTCCGTCCAGCTGGCTTCTCGACGTCGGCACCGTTCCGTTTGACAGCGGACAGTATGCTACTCCTTTGCCCGTAAGAACGGCATTTCTTGTCAGCAAATCCTCCGTCTCGCCGCCCGCGGCTCCCATTTCCTCGGTCGCGCCGAAGATTACGTCGTCGTAGCCGGTATATTCCAGCACATCGGACACGGGTACAAAGTCGCCGTGCTGTGTAAGCGTTGCGGTCACGCTCTCCATACCGAGTGTAGAGCCCGAAGGCGTAACTCCCTCCTCAAGCGGTGTAAGCGCGGGAGCAAAGGTCTTGAATTTTCTCCATTCGGCGGTTTTTCCGTGCGTTATGCTCTGCTCCTTGCCGAATTGGTTCCATACCATCGCCTCGCGTGCGTTTTCAAGCAATGCGGTATCATAAAACTCCTTCATTGTCGGCGACATAGCCGATGTTGCCGTTTTTGTCATAGACGCAGGCGCGTCCGCAAATATCTGTAAATTTATCATATTTTTTCTCCTTTATGTTTTTGTAAATTAGTGACTGAAAACGTGTCCACCTTTTTTGAAAAAAAAGGTGGAGCCAAAAAACTTCCTAAAAATTAATTTATTAGAGTGAAGCTCTTAATGAGAACGAAAAATAATATTGTTTTCATTATTGCGTTACGTTTTTTGTCCTTTTAAAAGCAGTCTTATTAAATCAAACCCGTAAGGCGGCGGAGACGTCGTCGGGTTTGTTCATAAGAACGTTTCGCTGTACTTTGACTTATCTTTGTACTTTATTCGTTTAACTGTTTTAGCAAAAATCTTTTATGAAAGTTTTTTGCGCCGCTTTTTTTCAAAAAAGCGGCACGCGTCCCCGTGTCCCCACGTCTTTATTTATGACGTTGATGAGCCGCCCAAGCACGCAGCTCGGAAATATTCATAGAGCGGAAATCGGGCACATTCGAAACTGACGAAGAGCTTGAAATTCCGCCGTCGGAAGGTCTCAAACGATTAGCCTTTACACTGCCGATAACAGCCGCTTGAGCGCGTGATTCCGCCGCGGCGACCGCACTGCGCTGGAGTGCCTTATGATTCAACGCTTCATAAGCTTGGGTGGTATCACCCCCAAGCGCGGCAACCAAACGCCGAAACCGCCCGTCCTTCATCTGCATATCAAGGTCAAATTCGGGGTATTCCGCTCTCGTCGCATTGCCGCTTTCACGAAGCTCATTAATTATACGCTCGTTTTCAGCGGCAATTTTTCTTTGCTCCGCCTCTCTTCCAACCTTTTCGAGCTGTTGCTCCAAGCCGACCATACGTTTTGCCTCGGCTATCGGAACGTCGTGCTCCTCGGCATATTTTTCATATATGCCGTCATCAGCCTTCACCGCCGCTAAAAGGTCGGCTTTGAAGCTGTCGGACGACGCGTCGAGACCGTATTTTTGTCCGACGTAGCGTAAAATTTCCATATCCGCTTCAGCTTGCGCGTCGCGTCCTTTAAGCCTGTCGCGTATCATGCGGCGCACGTGTTTTTCGTGCTCCTCTCTGTACTCGTCGGATTCTATAAGCTCCTTATAGGTCGGTTTTATCACATCTTTGCGCTCCGCCTCGGAAGATTCCGATTCATTCGATACGTCGGTTTCATTCGCAGTGTCGACGCTCTGCGTTTTTTTCACCGCACGCTCGTAATGCTTTTTTGCGCGCTCCGGCATTCCTTTTGGATATCCATCAGACGCGCTCCCGTCTACAGCCGCCGAGGCAACCGAACCGTCACCCGTACCGACCGCGCCTGCCGCTCCGCTCGCGCTGCCTGCGGATGCCGAAGCTCCTCCATCGGCAAAAAGCTGTAAATCAATTTGTTTATAAAGTGCCATTTTTGCACCCTCCCGCCGTTTAGGTTCGGCGAATCCATCTGCCGTTTGGGATCGGCGAATCCTTGATTATAATATAGCACAACGGCAAACCGTTTTCCAGCCCCCATTATAGGGATGCGGGACGCGTTTGCGCTTTTTTGAAAAAAAGCTTAGCAAA
The DNA here is from genome assembly GCA_964452345.1 of uncultured Lachnospiraceae bacterium. Classification (GTDB taxonomy): domain Bacteria; phylum Bacillota; class Clostridia; order Oscillospirales; family CAG-272; genus HGM12713. The sequence goes on along the minus strand of CAYVLG010000077.1, from coordinate 342 downwards.
AAACTTCCTAAAAAGTTTTTATTAAACAGTAAAGCTAATAAAGTACGGAAAAAAGTTATCGTACAGCGAAACATATTAGTAAACAAACAACCGAATACAAAAAAACGGGGAGCCTGTTTATTGGAGAAATTCCAACAAAACCAGCTCTCCGCATTTTATTTTCGTGTTTTTTTGAAAAAGTATTGACAAATCAACGAAAAAAGGTTATAATAAAAACAAAGAAGGGGCGCCGATGACGGTTGCTTCCAAATATAAGATTAAAAGATAACCGTTACATTTGGGAGATGAGGCGGTTATCTTTTTTGTTTACTTGCGGTCGTTTTTGAAAAACGTTGCAAGCGC
>CAYVLG010000076.1:0-5874 GCA_964452345.1 uncultured Lachnospiraceae bacterium | reverse complement strand
TAAGCGTCTGCCACCAATTCTCGTTATCAAACAGTCTGGCTATGCCTGTTGTACTCAAAAAATTTTTTAAACTATCAAGAAGCATACCTTACTGTTTTCCTTTCATAAATAATCTGTAAATTTAATATTCGGAAAATCAGTTAAGAGTTACGAGAACGGCGTCTGTCTCAACGGTTGCACCCTGTGCCACTTCAACGCTTGCAACGGTTCCGTCATTGGGAGCGCAAATATCGTTTTCCATCTTCATTGCTTCGAGAACAACGAGCACGTCGCCTCTCTTTACGCTCTGACCGGGCTTTACGTTTACCTTCATTACATTACCGGGCATAGGAGCTTTGACTGCAACGGAGCCTGCGTTTCCTGCCGCTTTGGGAGCTGCCGCCGGAGCGGGCGCTGCCTTGGGAGCCGCTGCGGGAGCGGGCGCCGCCTGAGGTGCTGCTGCGGGAGCGGGTGCCGCAGTGCCGTTCTCCGTCTCTTCGACTACAACGGAATACGTTACTCCGTTTACGGTGACATTATAAGTTTTCATAATTTTTTCCTTTAACCTTTCGTCAATTTAAATTATTTCGAGTTCCATGCACGTCCGCCGTTTCTCTTAAACGACACGACACGGAAGCCTGTTGCGGAGGCACCGTCGGCACCCTCGCTCTGTCTGTATGCGGCTACTGCCGCGGTTATTACCGCTATAAGCTCCGAGTCGTCGGCCTGAGGCTCGGCGGCGGTGTCACTTGTTACGGTTTCAACTGGAGCCGTATTCTCAACGCTCTTTTTCTCCGCTTTGGGCGATTTGCCTGCAAATATCAATTTGAATATTGCAAGTATACCCCAAAGGATAGCAAGAACAGCAAAGACCATAAGCATACCGAGAAGCGTCATTTGACCTGCATAAGCCCATGCGTCTCCGGAAAACGGAGTATAAGTTCCGTCGGCTCTCAGCGTCAATGCCGAGAACGATATAATTCTGCCAAACATATTTTATTCCTCCGAATTAAAGAGGCATATTTGCGTGACGGCGCGCCGGTTTGCCGTCAGCTTTTGCGGAAAGCATCATAAGAGACGCACAGATTCTCTTGCGAAGCTCGGCGGGTTCGACGATATCGTCGATTTCTCCTCTGTCGGCGGCTTCGGCGGCGGAAGCGCATTTTTCCTTCCACTCCGTCTCAAGCTCTTCGCGGGATTTCTCCGCTCCGACCTTATCGTTCCATACAAAAGCAACGCTTGCTTCGGGAGACAGCACGCTTACAGCCGCCGTCGGAAGCGCATAAACCATATCAGCACCCTCTGCCTTTGAACCGAGAAGAGTAAAGGACGCGCCGTATGCCTTACCTATAATCGCCGTAACCTTTGCATTATCGGCACTCGTGTAAGCATAAGCCAATCTTGCAAGCTCGGACGCATACGCGCTCTCCTCCGCCTCGCGGCTTACGTCAAGTCCGACGCTGTCAACGAGAGTGACAACGGGAAGTCCGAAGCTGTCGCAGAAGGATACAAGCTTTGCAATTGCTCTTGCGCTTTTTATATCAAGCAATCCGCCGTTTTCGGGCTTCGAAGCGACGACGCCCGCAACCACTCCGCCGAAGGAAGCGATTCCGAGATATGCGTTGACGGCATAATTCTCATAAAGTCTTACCGCGCTCGATTTATCGGAAAGTGCGGCAACAAGCTCGTCCGCCGTATACTTTTCGGGATTGAAAACGCTTTCTCTGTTAAGGTCGTCCGCCGTCTCTACAATGCATATGTCCGAATTGTTCTGCGGAAGCACGGTTATAAGCTCTCTTACCTTGGCGTAAGCTTCCTTTGCATCGGCTACGGCAATGGCGGAAATTCCGTTCTTTGCGGAAAATTCCGACGTTCCCGTATCTGCTCCGACGTTGAAGGGTGCGTTTACGTAAAGCTTCGATACTCCGTTTACCGTAACGGCAAAATCGAACATATCGGCAACCACCGCGCTCATTCCTCCGCATACGCCGTCAATAACGGCAATCTGGGGAATAATTCCCGATGCGTCGGATACGCACTTTATAACTCTTCCGTATGCCGCAAGTGCGGACGCACCGTCGTAAACAACTGCTCCCGCGCTGTCAAACACACCTATAACGGGCGCGCCGTTCTTTACCGCAAGAGCGTACATATCGCAAATTTTCTTTGCTTGTCTCTCGCCGAATGCGCCCTTTGTTCTGCCGCTGTCCTGAACAAAAGCGAACGCAAGCTTGCCGTTCACCGCTCCGTAGCCGCAGACAACGCCCTCAAAATCCTTTTGAGAGCCGAGACGTTTGGTATATGCACCAAGCTCGACAAACGTACCCGCGTCGAATACCGACTCGAGCTTTGCCGCAGATGTGCCGTACACCTTTTCGTCAATCTGTACCATAAAACTGCCTCCGTTTGATTTAATTTTTGGGATTTTTTAAAGCCTCGTATAAAAACAAACCTTTTACCCCGATTTTAATTAATTTTAGCACAAAATGCAAATTTTTTCAATACTTATATACCCTAAAGTTTGTTAATTTTTTGTTAATCTCGGTTATTCGGTCGAAAAAAGTCAAAGCAATTCTACCGTTCAATTTGCAGGCATATAAATATTGTGAAGAATCTAAAGAAAAAAAATACGGAGGTATTATGAAAAGCAAGACAGGTTCGGTTACTCGGCGCCGCTCCGGCGGTACGCCGCGAGGAAACTCGGGCGGAATAATCACAGCCGCCTCGTTCGGAGCGTGTGCGGGAATTATTTCCGCGGTAATTTTATTGCTCTTATGTACGTTTATATGTCTGCCGTCCGAAGCGCCCGAGCGGCTTATAACGCCGCTTGCGGTTATTTCTGCTTTAATAGTATATTTTTTAACCGGCTTTTGCTCCGCCAAGAAAAACAGTGCGGTAATTCCCTGCGGGGTATTAAGCGGAGCTGTCGTTACCGTGATATTTTTTGTTCTGTCGCTTTTTCTGAAAAAGGAGCTGTCGGCAAATCTCACTCTGTTCGTATCCCTTTTGATACGCCTTTCATTTATTGCCTTGTCCGTTATCGGAGCATTGCTCGGAGTAAATACACGAACCAAAAAGAGAAAAAGACGCTAAAAAGCGAGAGACAATGCTCTCGCTTTTTTTAATTCAAGTTATATTACTCTGACTCTGTATACGCCTTCGATAGCGGATATTTTGGAAACAACGGCTTCGGCAACCTCACCCGTAACGTCAACTACGGTATATGCATTATCGCCCTTTGACTTGTTTGTCATATTTTCGATATTCGCACCCGCGTCGCCCAGTGCCGAGGTTATTTGAGAAAGTATATTCGGTACGTTTGCATGAAGCACGCAAACTCTCTTATCACCGCTCATCGGCATAGCAACATTCGGGAAGTTTACGCTGTTCTTTATATTTCCGTAACGGAGATATTCGTCGAGCTCCATTGCCGCCATAACGGCGCAGTTGTCCTCGGACTCGGCAGTAGACGCTCCGAGGTGAGGAATTGCAACAATTCCTTTAACGCCGACAGTCTCCTCCGTCGGAAAATCGGTAACGTAAGAAGCGACCTTTCCGCTTTCGAGAGCGGATTTGATATCGGACGCATTTACAAGGTCCGCACGTGCAAGATTGATAATTCTTACGCCGTCCTTCATACCCTTTATCGAATTTTCGCAAATCATACCCTTCGTATCCTTTGTTGCGGGTACGTGAAGCGTGATGTAGTCGGCAGCCTTAAATACATCGTCGAACGTTGCCGCCTTATGTACTCTGCTGTCTATGTTCCAAGCCGCGTCAACGCTCAAGAACGGGTCGCAGCCTATAACATTCATACCAAGCTCTACAGCGGCATTTGCAACGAGACCGCCGATAGCTCCGAGTCCGATAACTCCGAGAGTTTTACCCTTTATTTCAACACCCGCAAACTGCGATTTACCCTTTTCGACAGCCTTTGCAACGTCCTCGGTAAGCGCGGACGCCCATTTCACACCGCCGATTACGTCGCGCGAAGCAAGCATAAGCGCGCATATTGCAAGCTCCTTGACTCCGTTTGCGTTTGCGCCGGGAGTATTGAATACAACGATACCCTCGGAAGCGCAGCGGTCAACGGGAATGTTGTTGACTCCCGCGCCTGCTCTTGCAATGGCTACCGTGTTTTTGTCAAAGGTCATATCGTGCATTGCCGCGGAACGTACCATAATCGCATCGGGATTTTCAACCTCGGTTCCTACGTTGTATACCGCCGCGTCAAGCTTATCTGTTCCGACCTTCGCTATTTTATTGAGACAAAGAACGTTTTTCATTATAAAATTCCTTTCCGAATTTACGCCTTGGGGTTTGCCGCGGCAAACTCCTTCATAAATTCAACAAGCTTTTCAACGCCTGCCTTGGGCATTGCGTTGTAAATAGAGGCTCTCATTCCGCCGACGGAACGGTGTCCCTTGAGGTTCTTGAGACCTGCCTTTGCCGCCTCGCCTGCAAATTTCTTGTCAAGCTCTGCGTCGCCCGTTACAAAAGTAACGTTCATCATCGAACGGCTTCCCTTCTTAACGGGAGCTATGTAATAGTTCTGACTGTCAAGATAATTGTAAAGAACAGCCGCCTTCTCTTCGTTTCTCTTCTTCATTTCGTCAAGTCCGCCGATGGAAAGAATCCATTCGTAAACAAGCTTTGCCATATAAATTGTATAGCAAGGCGGAGTATTGTACATGGAGCCGTTTTCCGCCATGGTTTTCCATTCGAGCATAGTAGGCATCTTGGGATCGGCATATTCAAGCAGATCCTCTCTTACGATAACGAGAGTAAGTCCTGCGGGAGCCATATTCTTCTGAGCGCCTGCGTAAATAACGCCGAACTTCGTTACGTCAACGGGCTCGGAAATTATGCAGGAGGACATATCGGCAACGAGCGGAACATCTCCCGTATCGGGGATATAGCCGTATTTCGTACCGTAAATGGTGTTGTTAAAGCAAACATGAACGTAGGAAGCGTCGGGACGAATCATATCCTTCGTTACCTCGGGGATATGATCGAAGTTATCCTCCTTGGTGGTAGCTATGCACTTAACGTCGAAGCCGAGCTTCTGAGCCTCCTTAAACGCTTTACCCGAGAACTGACCCGACACGACGTAATCCGCCTTGCCCGTTCTTCCTATAAGGTTGAGCGGAACTGCCGCAAACTGCGTCGATGCGCCGCCCTGAAGGAAAAGCACCTTGTAGTTGTCGGGAATATTCATAAGCTTGCGGAGCATTGCCTCTGCGTCTTTTATAATTGCTTCATAATCCGGAGATCGATGGGACATCTCCATAACCGACATACCGCTTTCACCGTAGCAAACCAGCTCCGATGCCGCTTTTTCGAGAACTTCTAAAGGAAGCATGGAAGGGCCCGCCGAAAAATTGTAAACTCTGTTCATTTTTATGAACCTCCGTAATTAAAAAACTTTTATTTTTCGGATATCAAACCGAAAAATAACTATTAGTATATATTATATAATTTTTAGCGTTAATTGTCAAGAGTTTAACGAATAATTTATTTTCATTAAAGGAAATTTCTGCATATTTGCGCTTTTTTATATATCCCGAACGGTATTTTGTACGTTTTGACAACGCATTTTCCGTCCGCAGTTATTCTTTCACAAGAATAAGCTGTTCGGCATACGGGAGAGATTTAATCCAATCGCAGAGCGTATGCCATTCGGCAAGCTTGTGATTTTTACGCGCATAGTAAATATTTATCAGATTTTCGTAATTCAAGCTTACCGTTCTCATTTGGTTATAGCTCGACGGCAAAAGCTGTATCATATTATGCCACGCCTGCCTGTCGTCCTTATTTTCGCAAAACTTTATTCTCTCTCCTTCAAGATAGGAAATCACGGCGTCAAGTGCTTTAAGTCCGCTTTCATCCAGTCTG
>CAYVLG010000075.1:0-5972 GCA_964452345.1 uncultured Lachnospiraceae bacterium | reverse complement strand
CGAGACGGGGGCGAAAACAGCGGAGCGCGTACCTATTACAACGTCGGCGGCACCGCTTTTTATTCGCTTGTACGTATCTATGCGTTCGCCCGCCGACAGACCCGAATGTATTATGGCAACGCGTTCGCCGTAGCGGGAGCAGAAGATGGCGAGAGACTGCGGCGTCAATGCAATTTCCGGCAGAAGCACAATGACTCCCTTTCCGTTTTCAAGCACGTGATCTATTGCCTTCATCATAACGCTTGTTTTTCCGCTTCCCGTAACGCCGTGAAGAAGCACGCCGTGCGCTTCTCCCGATTCCGACAGGCGGCAAAGCTCGCGGTATGCCTTTTCCTGTTCGTCGTTGAGTATAATTTCAGTGTGTGTTTGCTCGTAACCGATAAGTTCCAACCCGCGGTTTACGTTCTCTTTTCTTATTCCGATAAGCCCTTTGTCGCACAGTGCTTTCAACTGTGCTTTTTCGGCTCCGCAGGCAGATAACAGCTCTTTTACGTTTATGCCGTTTCCGTTTTCCGGCGAATGAGCCAAAAGGGCAAGAATTGCCGCCTGCTTCTCGGAGCGCAGACGCGGTGTGCCGTTTCCCGACGCTATGTCGGCGGCACGCTCTCGGCTTACCGTCAAGGTGCAGTATTCTTCAAATTTTTCGGAGGCGTTTTTTACCGTGAATTCTCTTTTTACGAGTCCTTCCGATAAAAGTTTTTTTAACATCGGCTCCGTGGCGGGACCGTATTTTGATTTCAGGGACGAAAGAGCGGTGCCGTTTTTTTTGCGTATCTGCTCGAGAATAATTGCCGCCGCGGCGTCGGAAGCCTGTGCGTCCGTGTCGGCGGCGTAATACACTTCTTCCATTTTTGAGTAAAGAGAAATCGGCGTCATTGCTTTTACGGCGTCACCTACCGTACACAGCGTATGCTCCTTTAAAAACATACAAAGTCCCATAGCTTCCTCGGAAAGAGACATACTTCTGTCAAGCAATCGGACGATCGATTTATGCTCTATATCGGTTCGCTCCGGCTCGTCCTTCAAAACTGCGACAAGACCGATTTTTGTTCTGTTTGCGGTCCCGAAGGGAACAGCGACAAAATCTCCGCAGAGAATATCACGGCGGAGATTTGGGGGAATATAATAATCAAAGCAATTGTCGATACAGTAGGGAGTATCAAGAAGATATATACCGGCGTATGCAGACATAAGCTTTTAATTAAAATCAGATTTGCTCTTCGGAGGCATTCGGTGCTTCCGTTGCGCTTTCAGCGGTGTCTTCGGTGTTGTCTTCGCCTCTGACTATCTTAAACTCGCCGTCGTAAATTTTTGCAATTGCGTTTTTAACGGCCTTTTCTTCGCGGTATTCCTTGTTGAGCGCATTCATAGAGCTTCTGTCGTGCTCCTTGTTGCCCGTGGAATTTCTTTCTATTGCTTCCTTTTTAGCAACGTATTCGTCGGTAAGTATGCGGGCGCATTTTGCCGTTGCGAGAGCAAGCTCGTATCTGTTGAATTCATCCTTTGTAAGCTGGTCGATTGTAGGGTAAAGCATTGTATAATCTCCTTAAAATTAATGTTTATGTTTTGTTTTATGCCCGAAGATAATCCTCGGCGACGTTTGGATTGCGGGTTATCGAGTGGTTTTCGGCATTTACGATTGCCATGATATCCTCTGCCGCCTCCATATCTCTGCCGTCGCGGTTGTAAACGACGTAGTCGTATGACGCGGCATGCAGTATTTCCTCACGCGCTCTTGCCAAGCGCTCGGAAATTTTGTCCTCGGTTTCCGTTCCTCTTCCGCGAAGACGCTGCTCCTGAACGGAGTACGACGGCGGCAACAGCAGTATAAGAACGGCGTCGGGATATTTTTTCTTTATATTTTCCGCACCCTCAACCTCAATTTCGAGAATAAGGTTTTTGCCGGACGCGAGTACCGTTTCGGCTTCCTTTTTCGGCGTTCCGTAGTAATTTCCGCAGTATTCGGTGTATTCAAGCATATCACCGCTTTGTATGCGGCTGAAAAAATCCTCTTTTGTTATAAAGTGGTAGTTTATTCCGTCCCGCTCTCCCGGGCGCGGAGCTCTTGTGGTTGCGGAGACCGAATAAACGAAATCTCCCGTATCGAGCAAATGAGCGTTTACCGTACCCTTGCCGCTTCCGGCAGGTCCGGAAATAACTATCAGCAGTCCTTTTTTCATACGTCGTTACTCCTCGATTTCGCCGTCGGCATCAAGGCTGTCTACGCGTCCGGCGACGGTTTCTGCCTGTATCGCGGAAAGGATAACGTGCTCGCTGTCGGTTATCAGAACCGCACGCGTTCTGCGCCCGCAGGAAACGTCTATTACGCGTCCCGCATCCTTTGCGTCCTGCACAAGTCTTTTTACGGGAGCGGAATCCGGGCTGACTATTGCAACGATTCTGTCGGACGCCACCATATTTCCGAAGCCTATATTTATAAATTTCATACCGAGTCCGACCTTTCTATTCTATGTTTTGTATCTGCTCGCGTATTTTTTCAATATCGCATTTGATATCGACCACGAGGCGCGCAATTGAAGCATTTTGACATTTTGAGCCTATCGTATTCGTCTCTCTGTTCATTTCCTGAACAAGAAAATCGAGCTTTCTTCCGGCGGGCTCGTTTGAGCCGATTATATCGGAAAATCCATCAAAATGCGAGCGGAGGCGCACAAGCTCCTCGTCGATTGCTATTTTGTCGGCAAAGATGGCGCATTCCGTGAGTATTCTGCTCTCGTCAAATGCGATTCTGTTGTCGGAGAGCATTTCACGGAGTCTTGCCTCGAGTTTTTCTCGGTATCCGTGAGAATCCTTTTCCGACAGCTTCTCTATTTCCGCAACCTTTTCTTTTATGGATTCCACCTTTGCGGACAGGTCGGCAAATATATTTTCACCCTCCCGCTCTCTGGCTGAAATAAAGCCTTCGAGCGCAGTATCGAGAACAATTTTCAGGTCTGCCCAATCCTTTTCGGCGTCCTCCTCGGACTTTTTTATAATGAACACATCGGGGTTTCTTGCAATATTCATTACGCTTATGTCGTTCTTCAAGCCGAATTTATCCGAGAGCTCTCGCAGCGCGGAAATATACGCGGCGGTGTAGCCCTCGTCTATTTCGATTGACGCGTCGGGTGTGTCGATTACGTCTATTGCTATAAATACGTCTACCTTACCTCTCGAGACGGACTTTGACTGAAGATATGGCTTGATTTTTTCCTCCAGGAACGAAAAGGCACGCGGAAGTCTGACGGAGCAGTCGAAAAATCTGTTGTTTACGGATTTTATCTCGACCGTTATGTCTTTTCCGCCGACGGTTGCTCTTGCCCTCCCGAAGGCGGTCATGCTTTTTATCATAACGTATCCTTCCTTAAAGCATATTATATCAATATAATATTATAATCCATTTTTTGCCGCTTGTCAACGGTAATTTTGAATTTTGAGTAATTAAATACAATTAATTAAAAATAAAGCCGTTATTTTTAACAGTTTTAATGCCATAAAAGATACCGATAATACTTTTTTTGTAAAAATATAAAAAAACACTTGAAATTTGAGCGAAAATGGTGTATAATAAAATGAACTTAGTATGCGCCGATATGCGCTAACGTAAAAATCAGAAACAACGGAGGACTGCAAAATGGTAGTAGCAGGCGATTTTAAAAACGGTATTACCTTTGATATGGACGGAAGCGTCTTTCAGGTAATCGAATTTCAGCACGTAAAGCCCGGTAAGGGAGCGGCTTTTGTCCGCACAAAAATCAAGAACGTAATTACGGGAGCCGTAATCGAGAGAACGTTCAGCCCCACGGATAAGTTTGAGAATGCTTATATCGAGAGAAAAGAAATGCAGTATTCTTACAACGACGGAGATCTGTATTACTTTATGGATATGGAAACATTCGATATGCTTCCTCTCAACAGCGACAAACTTCCCGAAAACTTCAAGTTTGTAAAAGAGGAAATGATGTGCAGAATAGTTTCCTACAAGGGTAACGTATTCGGCGTCGAACCTCCCACGTTCGTTGAGCTTGCGGTTACACAGACCGACCCCGGTTTTGCGGGAAATACCGCAACGAATACGCTTAAGCCCGCAACGCTTGAGACGGGTGCGGTTATAAAGGTACCGCTCTTTATCAACGAGGGTGACGTTCTTAAGATAGATACGAGAACGGGCGAGTATCTCTCCCGCGCTTGATTTACGCGAGGTGACGTTATGGAAGAAATGACGCTTAATGAAAGAGCATCCTATATTAAGGGACTTTGCGACGGTATGGAAATAGACAAGGCGTCCAAGGAGGGCAAGATAATTGCCGCTTTGACCGAGCTTGTTTCCGATATGGCCGTTGCGATAGAAGAGATGGACGAGGAGCTTTGCGAGCTTCGCGAATACATCGAGGAAATTGACGAAGATCTCGGCGACGTCGAGGAGATTCTTTGCGATGACGAGGACTGCGAATGCGACGGCAATTGCTGCGAATGCGACGAGGACTGTGATTACTGCGACGATGACGAATATTTTGAGGTTGAATGTCCGTCGTGCGGCGAAACGGTTTGCTTCGACGAGAGTGTAGATCCCGAAGAACTTGTTTGCCCCGCTTGCGGAGAAAAGTTCGAGTGTATCGTAGACGAGGACGATTTCAAGATAATCGACGGCGAATGATATAATGATGTAAAAACGCGGTTTGCGAATAACGCGTGCCGCGTTTTTTGCCGAATTTAAAAAAATTCAATAAAGCTATTGACAAAAGCCTAAAGTAGTGGTATAATTGGTATACCTCTGCGAGTAGGCTTTTTTCTATGCTCCGATAAGCGCAAATCGGGCGGGTCACTCCGTGAGGGAGGTACACGGATATACCGCGTATGCGGTGTATCAAATAATTTTAAACGGGAGGTGCCGCAAAATGGCTAATGACGCAAGAGTCAAGATTACTTTGGTATGCACAGAGTGCAAACAGAGAAATTACGACACAAAGAAGAATAAGAAGAACGATCCTGACAGGCTTGAGCTTAAAAAGTATTGCAGGTTCTGCCGCAAGCACACTCTTCACAAAGAGTCCAAGTAAGCGGGGAGGAAGTTATGGCAGAAAAGGAAAAGAAGGTTGCCCGAACCGAAGACAAGCCCGCTAAGCCCGAAAAAGCAAAGAAAGAAAAGAAAAAGGGCAGAATAAAAGAGGCGTGGCGCGGATTCAAGAGTGAGACCAAGAAGATCGTATGGCCGACTTGGAAGCAGGTACTCAAGAACACGGCGGTTGTCATTGTGGTAGTGATTGTCTGCGCGATAATCATAGGTGCGCTTGATTATGCTTTTTCCGGAGGAATCCGTGCTCTTACCGATCTCTTCCGCTCTTAAATCTTAAAGAGGATCTGACATGAGCGATATCAATGAAATGAACGTCGGCCCAAGATGGTACGTTGCGCATACTTACTCGGGCTATGAAAACAAGGTTAAGGCAAGCCTTGAAAAGATTGTCGAAAACAGAGGTCTTGAGGATCTTATATTCGATATCCGTATTCCTGTCGAAAACGTTATAGAAAAAAACGGAGACAAGGAAAAGGAAGTTGAATACAAAATATTCCCGAGCTATGTATTCATCAAAATGGTAATGACGGACGAAAGCTGGCATGCGGTGAGATCAATCACCGGCTTTACGGGCTTTGTCGGTCCGGGATCCCGTCCGACTCCGCTTACCGACGCGGAGGTTGAACAGCTCCACATCGAAACGACTCGCGTAGAGCTTGTCGCAAAGGTTGGAGACAGCGTAACCGTTACGGACGGACTGTTTGAAGGATACAGCGGAATTGTCCGCAGCGTATCCGACGATCTTAAAAAAGTCACGGTGCTTATTAAGAGAGGCAACCGCGATATGCCCGTCGAGCTGGACGCAGCGAGCGTCAAGCTGGCGTAAGACCGAAAGGTCAATTACGTGGGAGGGAGAAAATTTTTATCTTAATTCTCCCGTATATTTACCACATTT